>JAOAEQ010000006.1 GCA_026416715.1 bacterium | reverse complement strand
GAAGGGGATTGTGACATATTGTGGCTTCCAAAGGAGCCACAATGCTTATTTTCCAGTGGAAATGATTGACCCGCTTAGAAGGGGATTGTGATGTATCCTTAACTCCTTGGATTAAGAGATTCTGCTTCTGTTGATGGTTATCTTTTGGTTAGGTTAGAATTGAATAGAAAACCGAAGAAAAAAGATATAAAAGAGATAAAACTTCTCTGCTGTTCTCAGCGAACTCTGCGGTAAAAAATTTATTAGAATCAGATAATAGCGGATGGTTATGATAGCGAGAGTGACCAAATTCCAGTGTCTGGAGTTTGGATTAAAACTAGAAGAAGTGTCAGACTGTTTTTAGTACCGTTATGTCAAGTAGTTTTGCTGAACGGCAAGGGACGGTTAGCGAACATCGGTTCGATTTGATTACTCTCAAAGATTCAAATCCTTCCGATCCGAAAATATACAGATGTATCCTCTTTTTATCCGTTATCTTTTCTTTCTCTAATGGCAGGTCTAGGGAAACAGTATGGTCGTTATCAGAATGATTCGCAATGAGGATACCGACTGAACCGTTTTTCGCTCGCCATCCGGAAGCGATAACTGCCGGAATATCAATAGGATATGTTCCGCCGAACGAACCGGTTCCTATCCCTAGAACTCGTGGATTATCTCCTTTCACTTCAATCAAACCGAGAAATTTACCATAATTAACGAAATTATGCGCAAACCGTCGGCATCGAACAATGTTTCGTAATAATTCCGCTTCGTTCCGATATTTCGGGTTCATAATTTTATCCGGCTGAACCCAGCCAGGTTGTGAACCGAAAATAAAACATTGAGCAATTTTCGCACGAAACGGGATCCCTCGCTCTAAATCGTCTGCAGGATAATACATAAATCCGAATAATATTATCCGATCAGAATATACCGCCGGAAATAACGGGATAATTTTCCGCTCATCAGTTTGTGTATTCACAACGAGCATCGCATCAAATTGGTCTATCCAGCATTCGATATTCTCTTCCGTAGTAATGATTTTCGATTTCGGCAGCGTTTTCCGAATACTTTCCAGCATATCCCGATACCCGAGATACCAAAAATCACCGCCACCGACCGGATGCCCATGGCTCTGATTATAGCATTGCACCGCTGGCGCTGCGCCAATTTGGTCGATATACACTCCGTCAACATTAATTTCATTAATCAATCTTTTAACCAGTTCTTTCACTTTACGTTTCCAGTTCTGTGTATAAGGACACATTACCGCTAGCGGAACTTTCGACCCATAAACTTCTATATATACTTCCTGTTTTTCGTTCAACGCTGCGGTTTTCTCTTTAACCTTCTCGTTTTTCCAACTATCTGAAGCGGGATCCCATAATCGTCCGTTGATATATGGCATAACATAACTTCCTACGTTCTGCATCTTTTTAACGCCATCAGCGAAATCCGGTAACGCCGGAAAATATTCGGGATATAACGTATCATACGGTATTCTATGCCAGCGATACCAATGCAATGCGGTTTGAACCCCGAAATAATCCAGCGCTTGTTGCGTTATTGCAAGGTTTGTTTCCGCTGAACCCATCGGACGGAGCCATAAATCGGTCTGTTTCAGCCAATCAGCGGTATGTCGTTTCGATATTGCGCTCTTCTTGCCCCAAGGGGTAGTATAACTAAACTCGCGATAGAACTGTGCTGCAGCATAATAATCGCCGGTAAATGTTGCAATAGCGAATTCAAACGGTAACGTATATCGAGCTTGTATCGTATTAAAGTCTACCCCAGCGAATGTGGTTAACCGAAACTCAAATGTTCCGTTATTTTTAGGTATAACCTTGAACTCTTTCATCGTTGCGGTTCGGTCATGTGCGCCGAGATAGAGTCCTTTTCCGTTGGAATAGAACGCTATAAACTGCATTACTGCCTGACAATAAGGATAAACAGATTGATAGACCAGACCAGTTTTCCGATATTTTTCAATCGTTTCCGGATTCGACAGATCATATTCCAGCCCCCACCCACACGGAACCGCAAGTTTCATCCTGTTACCGAGATAAATATCTGAAATAATTGGAAACTCGGTTCTAACCACGAACCATGATTTTGGTAAAGTAAATTTTATTGACGTATAGTGTATCGCAGAACCGCTATTTTTTCTCCGGAGATACACTTGGATTTTAACCGATTCGCTTTTTGCAATCTGATATACCCAGGTAAAACTATGTTTCCTAATATTATTTCTCCCTGACTTTTTCGTAAGCTTGTTTTTATGGTAACAATTCCGCTTTTTATTAAATTGCGCATCTAAATTAGTAAACGCAATTTCTTTACCTGCTATGTTCCGGATAACCACTCGCCATAGGAGCGTGTTTGGTTGTATTATCTTCATAATCATTAAATTTTTTATGGGTTAATACCTCATATATCTTGAACCGACTAACACTAACGTTGAGTCTCGATATACTCGATATAATATAATCGAGTACTCCGCTATGTGTGTGCTTCGTGCAGTGAAACCGTTTTCGTTTTCAGCGGCGGCGGAAAAATAAAAAAACCCCTTATATATCGAGCAAAAATATATAAGGGGTTCATTGAACTAGCGATTCTCTTTCAGAATGAATAAAATTAATGTCCCATAATTGGGAAGTTACCTTTTATCCCAAGAAATACATGCCAATCCCACGCTGCGTTGTTCAATCCCCAACCAGCTCCGCCGACTAACCCAACATTCTCTGCGATCCCATAGGTCACTCCAGCATCGAACGTAAGCGGGTCGTCTCCCTTAACCTCTTTGCCGTAGATTTCGCCAACGATGCTGAGGTTATCCTGGATAGCGTATCCGCCCCAGATACCATAATTCCATTCATCATCGCGATCATTATTATCATCATCGGATACTCGATTATATCCGACTTTCGCACCGAGCGTAATCTGGTCAGCTGGTTTGATTGTGCCCATAATAAACGGCATCCAATCTACATGACCGGTACCTAACCCTTCGCTTTGTTCTCCGGTAGCTAGTTTCACATTCACGCCAGCAGCTAGCCCACAACAACTTTCTTCTTCATTGATAAACCGATATTTCGTCCAGACATTCACATCACCGAGTCCGCTTTCTTCTCGCCATCCATCAACATCCCAACCAATATACGGAACATCAAATCCGACTTCCCAGTTATCAAGAATTCCGTATTTCGCATACGCATCAAGAACCCAAGCGGTTAACCAATCACTTTCATTATTGTAATCGAACACTAAGCCAGCTTCAAGATTCTGCGCTTCCGGACTAAGGACATCAAATTGATAATGAATCGTTCGTTCGAATCCGGCAAACGCAAATGAACTAACAACAAGCGTTAATAGCGTTGCGAGTATTAATCGTTTCATTTATTTCCCCCCTCTCTTGGTTGAAGTGGTTAGAAGATTTAAACCCTACGGTTCTCCATTAGGACTTAAGCCTTCTAGCCCGTTTTTTGTTTCAAAAATCTTCTCCTCGGAGATAGAATCCCCGAGGAGAAGATGATACTTCTATTGCTGATTAGAATTTCACCGTGGCTGATAGTCTCCAATTATCCAGCTCGGTTAAATTCTTCCAGCCCAGAACATCTACGGTCAGGTTCTCGGTAATATTCAGCCCAGCACCGTAGTAGTAATCAGTTTGGCTGCTGTGGTCTTCCGGAATCCGATGTGATGCACCGATGCGGAACGCTAACCAATCCGTCATGGTATATTCAAGACCGACCGGTAAGGTAATTTCGCTTTCATTCGTCGGGTTGTTCAACAGATTATATCCGGCAAAAGTACCGTCAATATCCGCATCACCATAGATGATACCCAGTGCTAATAACAGCTTTTCATTCAGTTTGGTTGCGTTTCCTACACCAATAGCAAACGCATCACCTTCGTTAGGCGTATCTTCAATCTCTGCATTCTCATACGAAATATATCCACGGAGTTTATTCGCATCATTCCACTGATACGCTGCGGAAACACCAACACCCCAAAGTGTTCCATCAACATCAACATCCGCATCATACATTCCGAATTTAATTAATCCGGCAACTGATACTTCCGGGCTAATCTGATATTTCACCGCTGGAATCAAGGTGATTAAATCCGCATCATTACCAATTTCAGCTTTCTGGTAGCTTACTTTCGCACCAAACGCTAACGCATCGTTAATCTGACGACCATAGAAAACCGGTAATGCCCAATCATTATCATCCGCGCCTAACTTCCGATTCAAGAAGAACGCACCAAATGTCCCGATGTTCTCCCAAGAATAAACGCCACCAATGAGATATTCATCTGCGGATGCGCCACCAAATTGGGTCTCTTCTCCGGTAACATAGTTGCTGAGATTGGTATAGAGTCTACCACCTTTCACATTCAGAATATCCGCCGGGTTAACCCAGAAATCTGTATATTCATCATCAACTAACCCAGCAAAATCTGGGCTTAATCCTTCTAGACGAAGCGAAACCTGCTGCGCTTCACCTACCCAGAAAGTTTTCGCGAAACCTATACCGGTTACGCATAACGCAATCACTACGAGAGTGAGTAGTTTCTTCATATAGTCTAAGTTCCCCCTTATTTAGTTTGTTACTCAAATGCAGCAAACAGGGTTGTGTTTTTATTCCTATCCCGAACCACTGTTTTTCTGCACGTTCACACGCCGCCTAATAGGAACTTGTGCACCCCCTTTCTTGGCTGGCTCGTGTGACTAACTATTCAGTTTTGGATTACACAGAGTAGAGCACCACGAAATTACACCGAATTTAGTAAAGAATCGGAGTATAATCTCTCGTTGCTTTTGTGCTGTCTGTGTAATCGCAATTAAAAGCTAACTTTAATCGCTCCTTTCGCCGCAATCACCTGTTCGTCATCATTATAATCTTTCGTCGGATTAAACCATGCACCAATAAGTTCTGCCGCTACATTTTCGGTATATTGATACGCTACCTTAACATCAATTTCGTATCCTAAATTTTTCGATTTATTTCCCTGTTTCTTATTATACTGATAATTATAAATATCAATATCCCCTTTAACTTTTTCCGTCGGCTGTGCACTCGCCCCAATCCAGTAGATTCGCATATTCTCTTTTATCCCATTTTCAAAATCAACAATTCGACCCCACGCTTTCTGGCCTAATCGTTCTTGCATACTATGCCCTAACAAATTCTGCCAGCTATTATTTTCGTCATCAGTCGCATCGCCATCTCCGGAAAGATAGATATACGCTAAACTTATTGCCGGTTTATATGTCGCTGCGGTAAACTGATACGTTCCGGCAAAATATCCGCCCCAAGCATCGAAATCGATATCGCCTTCATCGCCAGTCTGATACGCCAGTTCGCCCTTCAAGGTTAATCCCGGCACCGCAGTGATATCCGCATTCGCCCGGGTTCCGATCGTATATATCCGCTGATGTGGTGTAACTGACCGGTCTTGTAAATAGAGGAGATATCCGTCGGTTTGGAACGAATCCGTCCATTTGGTTTGTTTATAAATTCCCCAAAGGTTTCGGTCGGAAATATCCGAAATATTCTCAACCTGTTTATAGACAAACGCGTTAAGCAAAGTTTTCCCGAGCGTAACTTGAACTTTTGCAGCATCTACCGGAAGACTATCTGAGATAACAAATCCGTCTCCATAGTTTTCAAGGATACGACCGACGGTTAAATTTATTGGCGCATTAAAAATATCTTTTACGGTAAGATATCCTTCCCAGAGCTCGAATTCATCACCGGTAGTAAACGGGGCAATGGTTCGACTCGGGTCGGTTAAACTTGGAAGCGTAAACGAATCATCTTTACCCCAAACATATTGATTCACCAAGTTGATTTTGGTGAAGACTTTTTCATTCAGGTCAGCTGATATCCATAGATACAATTCAGTTTCCGCCCAACTATACTGCTTATTAGCGAGTCCATCGAATAACCAACCTTGCAGTTCTATACTTCCACCATAATCTATTGTCGGACGATTATTCGTATTCGCTGACATCCCCGCGGTACCCAATCCAATGTTCAGAATAAGAATTATACCTAGAATCGCAACAGTATTCGGTCTCATGTTAATGTGTTCCTCTCAACTCACAATACCACTGGGTAATTTAAATTCAGCTACAGAGAATTTTGATTCGATTTTTTATGGGAGAGAATTAATACGGTAGAAAAATGCAGACACTTCTTCACTCCCCCATTAATTCAAATCGCAAAAATTATATACATAAAAATGTCAATTTGTCAAGTAGATTTTGACTTTATTTATGTATATTTTTATAAACCATTGATAAACAAGAAGTTATAATTCCACTTTTTTTTTGATTTTTTTATGTTTATTTTGTATTGGGAGACTTATACCAATTTCCCATCATTGACAACTATCTTTCCGGCAACAATAGTTATGGTTGCTATTCCCATCAATTTCCTGCCTAAAAATGCTGAGTTCTTGCTTCTCCCATATAACCAATCTGCGGTAACGGTTATTTCTTTTTTAGGGTCGATAATAACCACATCGGCAATTGAACCAACGTCTAGTCTGCCTCGGTCGAGCCCTAAAATCGTTGCCGGATTATAACTCATCGCTTGAATCGCTCGTTCTAATATAATTTTATTTTTCGCAACCAGTTCGGTGAAAATAACACTGACCATCGTCTGAACCCCAATTACACCGAATGGAGCAACATCAAACTCTTGCTCTTTTTCAAACACAGCATGTGGCGCATGGTCAGAAGCGATACAATCGATAGTTCCATCCTGCAATCCCTTTATTAGCGCAGTAACATCCGCTTCCGTTCGTAACGGCGGATTCATTTTCATATTCGAATCATAGGTTGCTACCGCTGCATCGGTTAAGGTTAAATGATGCGGGGTAACCTCGCAGGTAACCCGAACCCCGCGTTGTTTCGCTTGCCGGATAAGTTCAACTGATTTGCTGGAACTAACATGGGCAATATGCAATTTCGCACCGGTCATCTCCGCTAAGGTTATATCTCGGGCAACAATAACATCTTCAGCGGCTGACGGTATCCCGCGCAGTCCGAATTCAGTCGAATGCCAACCTTCATGCATCACGCCGTCACCCGCAAGATTCTTATCTTCGCAATGTTCAATAATCGGAAAATTGAATGGCAGCGAATATTCCATCGCCCGACGTAACACTTCTGCGTTCATGACACAGTTCCCATCGTCGGAGACCGCAACGGCACCCGCCCGATGTAAATCACCTAGTTCAGCGATTTCTTCACCTTTTAATCCTTTCGTAATCGCAGCGATGGGATAAACGTTAACGATACCGTCTCGTTTCGCTTTCGCTTTGATAAATTCTACGCCAGCACGGTCATCTATCGGCGGATCGGTGTTCGCCATGCACGCAACTGAAGTTACACCACCGAGCGCAGCCGCTCTAGTGCCACTATAGATTGTTTCCTCATCTTCCCGACCGGGTTCCCGTAAATGGACATGCATATCTACTAAACCCGGACAAACATAATTCGATTGCGCATCGATAATCTGTGCATCTGCAGAGGTAATTGATGTGCCTATTAACGAGATTCGATCGTTTTCAATGAGAATATCTAATTTTTCCGAAGTTAATTTCTCTGGATTGATAACCAATCCATTTTTAATTAATAATTTCATAACGCATCTGATATAATATAATTTAATCTGTTCGTATTGTCATTCAATTTACTATTTAGGTTATTCTACAGCTTGTTCGAGTGCGGCGGTGGGTTTCCCGCCACCAAGCAGATATAATACCGCCATGCGAATCGCTACCCCGTTTGTAACCTGCTGTTCGACAACCGATTCAACGCCGTCTGCGACTTCTGCAGAAATTTCTATTCCACGGTTCATCGGGCCCGGATGCATAATAATCACGTCTGGTTTCGCTTTTTTCACCCGATGCCGGTCTATTCCAAACAATGCGGTATATTCCCGAATTGACGGAAACATATTTTTTTTCTGTCGTTCGAGTTGTAGCCGAAGTATATTGATTACATCCGCATCTTGGATTGCAGTATCGGTATGGTATGAGACTGTAGCGCCCATCTTTTCGATTTCCGGCGGAATGAGCGTTGGTGGACCGACGACGGTAACGTTCGCTCCGAGTTTGGTTAACCCCCAGATATCACTTCGCGCAACCCGGCTATGTCGGATATCACCAACGATAACTACTTTCAATCCCGCAATTCGCTTTTTCTTTTCCAGAATAGTATAAATATCTAACAACCCTTGGGTAGGATGTTCATGCTGGCCATCACCAGCGTTAATTATTGCTGATTGAACGCGCGTTGAAAGAAACTGCGGGACACCACCTGCCGAATGTCGGATAACTAAAAAATCCGTTTTCATCGCTTCAATGGTTCGCACGGTATCAATCAAACTTTCCCCTTTAACTACGCTCGAACTCGCTACAGCAATATTAATCACGTCTGCGGATAACCGTTTTGCAGCAAGCTCAAATGAGGTACGGGTTCTGGTGCTGGCTTCGTAGAACAAGTTAACTAATGTTTTCCCGCGTAATGTCGGTACTTTTTTCACCGACCGGGTGAACAGTTCTTTAAACGGTTTTGCGGTCTGCAAAATCAATTCGATTTCTTCTTTTGAGAGATATTCTAATCCTAAAAGATGTTTGGTTTTGAGTCCAGTAAGCATACGATAAACCGGAGGAACTTACTAACGGAAGAACTTAAGAACCTCCTATTATCTCGTTTTCTTGTTCTTTCGTTGTTCAGTTCTTTCGTGAAATGTCTATTGCTGTTCGGTTATTACCACCTGGTCAATGGTATCAGTTTCTATTAGTTTAACCTGAACTTGTTCTTGTTTTGCGGTCGGAATAGTTCTTCCGACAAAATCTGCTGCGATGGGTAATTCCCGATGTCCACGGTCAATTAAAACCGCTAGCTGGATACTCGCCGGTCTGCCATAATCCATCAACGCATCTAATGCCGCGCGAATAGTTCGCCCGGTATATAATACATCATCGACCAGCAGTATCTGTTTATCATCTAGCACAAACGGGAGGTGCGTCTCACCAACAACCGGATGATACCCTAATCGACTTAGATCATCTCGATACATCGTTATATCTAAAGTTCCGAGTGGAATGTTAATTTTCGCTATTTCGGCTAGTTTCTTCTGGAGCCGTTCCGCTAAATAGATTCCACGGGTGCGAATACCAACGATCGCTAGATTGTACAAATCCGGATTCTTTTCGATAATTTCGTGCACCATCCGGTTTAAAGTGCGGTCAATCGTTGCCGCATCCATAATTTCTCGTTTTTCAATCCATGGCATATCGTTAGGGTGTTGCAACTTTGAGGTCGATTTGATGAATTTCTAATTGCAAATCATAGTAGCGCAAAACCTTATTATCGGTCAATAGGGACTTCTCGTTTTTTATTTTTTTTAAGGATTTCGGTTTCGATGCTATATCGTCGTTTCTAGGTTTTTTCTATAGCCGCACGCTGGATATTAATTCTTCTGATCGTGTTCGGATGAAATTTCGGCTTTCGGTCGTAAGTATAGAGCCCGTTAACTTCCTGCTCGATATCATAGAGTTGCGTATAACAGAACCCGAACATTTTCGGATGGAATAAAAGCGATTCTGTTAATCCACGATATCGAGCGATAAATTCTTCTGCGGTTCTCGGTCGTTCGCCATACCCCCAAGATTTTTTATCTTTCTGTTCGGGATTCCACCATATCCCACCATATTCACTGACGAAATATGGCTGACCTTGATATGCGACCTCTTGTTCCGGAACATTTCGCCAAACGTTTTTATCTAATTTTTTAAATGGTTCGAATAACGCTTTAAACTTATCCGGATCCTGTTCATAATTATGCACGTCATAAACATCTGTTTCGACGTGGACATATCCACTGGTATCAATTACCGGGCGGGTCGGGTCAAGCTGTTTCGTTAATCGGTATATTATTCGCAGCAGTTCTGGGTTCTGCTGTCGCGGCGTTTCATTAAACGGACACCAGCCGACGATACACGGATGATTGAAATCGCGCTCAATCACTTCGCGCCATTCCGCCTGAACCCGAACTATCGCTTCCGGATGACTATGGTCTAATCCCCAGTTCGGATATTCTCCCCAGACCAGATACCCAAGTTTATCCGCCCAGTAGAGAAACCGCGGCTCGAACACTTTCTGATGTAACCGTGCGCCGTTAAATCCCAGTTTTAACGATAGTTCGATATCTCTTTTCAAAGCGGTATCGTTCGGTGCAGTGTATATCCCATCCGGATAATACCCTTGGTCTAACACCAACCGCTGAAATATCGGCTTATTATTTATCAACACCTTTTTCCTGCTAATTCTGATTTCTCGTAACCCGAAATAACTCTTAACTGTATCTATGACTTTTTCTTTCCTTTTTTCTTTTACAAGCTTAAACTCGAGAGCATAAAGAAACGGATTGTTCGGTTCCCAAAGTTTCTTTTCTGATAAATGAAGATGAAATTTAAGTATCTTCTTTGTCGGAACTGTTACCTCGCCAACTTTTCTATTTTTAGCAAATGCGGTAGTCGTCAGATTCAACCCGCTCGTTTTTCCGTCTACTGTCGCTCTGACGGTTATGCTACCTTTTTTAATATTTGGGTATATCTTGAATGAGCGCAAATAGGTTTGTGGAACAGGTTCAAGCCAGACGGTCTGCCAGATGCCAGTTGTGCGGGTATAAAAACAGCCGTAGGATTCGAGTTTATCTGACTGTTTTCCTGAAGGTTGTAGTGGATTTCGAGTATCATCTTTTGCACAGACGATTAGTTCATTATTACCGTTGGTAATATATCTAGTAATTTCAAACGAAAATGGAGTGTATCCTCCGCGATGCGACCCGATTTTGTTTCCATTTACCCAAACCGTAGCTTCATAATCTACCGCCCCAAAATGGAGCAGGATTCTTTTTCCAAACCATTGTTTCGGAAGCTCAAAGTTTCGTCGATACCAGATCCATGGTATAAACTCTTTCTTAGCGATTCCGGACAACTTGCTTTCCGGACAGAATGGAACAAGTATCTTCCTGCTAAACACCGTCGGTGGCGTGGTATCCATTTTCCCTATCTCAACATCCCAACTCCCATTCAGATTCAACCACTCTTTTCTAACGAACTGCGGCCGTGGATATTCCGCCCGAGGAATAGACTTTTCTCTACCCATGACTTAATCCTCTTAACTATTTTTCGTTATTCTTCATTATACACTAGCATTAGCTTTTTGCATTGATTATCGAATATTCGGTAACCGCATGAATAAACGCGATTATATTCTCTATGGGTACCTCCGGTTCAAGGATATGGGTTGGCGCGAGAATTAACGCACCGTCATACCCGAGGGTGTGAATGTTCTCTTGAACAACTTTCCGAACATCATCCGGTGTCCCGAATGGAAATATCGTCTGCGTTCCAAGCGTTCCATCAAGAACCACTTGCGTTCCGTATTTCCGTTTGACTTCTATTGGATTTAAACATTCCGGTTGTATCGGATTAAGTATCGTTACCCCAATTTCTATCAGTTCTGGAATAATCATTTCGATATTTCCGTCGCTATGATACTTAATCTGGATATCCGGTTTAATAGATTTAGCGGCAGCAAAAACTTCTGCCCAACGTGGTTTCATGAACCGACGCCAAAGTTCTAGCGAAAACATCAGGGTTCGTTGGTTCGCGACATCATCGCCAGTATGAAGGAAATCAACCCCTGCATTCGCGCCGGCAATCGCTACTTGCTTATTTCGTTCCATAATCCGGTCGAGAATATATTCGCTCCACGCCGGTTGCGTAACCATATCCATCAGGAACTCTTCATACCCACGAATCTGCCACGCATCTTCATACATATGCCCAACCCAGCATGATGCTACTTTCCCATGTGCATGGGCGGTTTTAACTTCATTTGCCATATTCGATTCAACATAACCATCAATATTCGGATAGGGAAACGATTCTATCTCTTCGAATTTAGTTGCATTCCGCAATGGGCTAATATACCGTGTGAAATGATACATACTTCCTGGAATATGGAGCACACCGTTAGCATCGATTTTCGCGTTCGCTGGGATGTCCAGCCCGGCATAGTATCGACTGTAATCCGGCGGGATATAATTCTCCGGCGGTTTCGGAACCACTGGTATCGGCTTAAACATCCCGAAATATTCTTGCAGGTCAATCTCTTCTTCTATACCAAGCTGTTGCCGAATACGTCGTTTCAAATCGGAAGTAAATTCAGCATAGAACAGGTATTCGTTATGTACCTGATGTGCTACCGTTGCCTTAAACCGTTCGAGTTGACTTTTCATCCGCTGTTTCCTTTCTATAGTATTGTCATTTTTGATTTTTTTTGACAGTAAAAAGTTTTAGGTCATCGGTTATCGCTATAACTAATTTCCGCTTTTGCAGAACAGTTTATTCTTTCTCCCTAATTTAATAATCCTTAACCATAGTTATTTTTTCCTTTAATATAAACCATAGCAAATAATAATAATCCTTAATCTGGTTTTCGTCAAATAGAAAGTATGCTAGAATAACTAAATTGTTACAAAAACAAAATGGTTGAACGAAAACAACCATTGTATCATTTTTGATTCGGTTGCTTTTTCGTTTTAAGGGAGGTTATAGAGTATGTTTCGTAAAATCGGGGTAATAGGTTTAATTATCGGGGTAGTGTTTGCAGGCTGTGCACGCGTGCAAATAAAAAAAGAACCGCCGGTAATCTCTACGCTCGGTCTTCCGTCGTATCCGATACCGCTGTATGCCTCGTCGTTGAAAGGGCAGAAGATTTGCCTCGATCCTGGTCATGGTGGTGATGCAGAAGTAAAAAATTATAAACGCGGGCCGACCGGTGTTCGGGAAGCGGAGGTGAATCTTCGGGTAGCGCAGTATCTCCGTGAATTTCTTGAACAAAGCGGCGCCCAGGTATATATGACCCGTACCGCAGATTATTTCGTTGGATTGAATGAACGGAGTTATTTCGCGAACACCTGTGGTGCAGAGTTTTTCGTTAGCATGCATCATAATGCGGTATCTAATCCGAAGGTTAATTATACAACCACGTGGTATCATGCTGACCCAGATTATGAACTCATCAACCTGGATTTAGCGCGATATCTCCAGGATGGAATCGCAAATACACTCAACCTCCCGCAGGTAACCCCGCGACCGTTACGAACCGATTATTCGATTTATCCCGGAGCAGGATTTGCGGTGTTACGGAACACCAAAATCCCTGCTGCGTTGGTTGAAGCTTCGTTTCATTCGAATCCGGAAGAAGAACAGCGACTCGCCGACCCAGACTATAATAAACGGGAAGCGTATGGGTATTTTATCGGGTTAGCGAAATTTTTCTTTTCCGGTATCCCGAAAGCAACGATTCTTTCTCCGCCAGCGATTATCGCTGACCGCACTCCGGAATTAAAAGTCCAGATTACTGACGGGCTTGGTGGGAAGGAAATTATTCCAAGCAGTCTCTTTTTCAAACTTGATACTACGCGGATTATTCCAACGTATGACGCAACCAGCGCTATTGCTACCGCAAAACCGTTAACCCCACTTGCGAATAATTACCATACGCTCCAACCCGTATATATGAATCTGCATAAAACGAATGTATATCCGGTAAAGTATGTTTTTCAGGTTGCACCGCCAGTAAATGATTTATCAATGAAAATTATCCCGTGGCTGATCCCAGCTGATGGCGAATCTCTAGCCGCGATTCTTATTACTGCGAAAGATGAAGCTGGTGACCCAGTCGCTGATGGAACCATAATCGAACTAACCGCAGATAACGGATCATTGGTTTATACGACCATAAGTACACTGAATGGCGTTGCGGTGGGATATATCCGGTCAACGACGGTTGCCGCAGACGTTATTCTCACAGCCAGATCCGGTCAACGAACGGCGGTATCAAGTTTAAAATTTGATATAACCAAATGGGGATTATTAACCGGCGTAGTTACCGATGCGCAACGCGCACGTCCGATTGAAAACGCAAAAATAGAAATAACTTCGATGGTTGACCATCCGACCACGTTGACCTATCGCGACGGTAGATATATCCTTGATGAAATTGCTGCTGGTGAACAATCGCTGCTGGTTAGTGCTGATGGATATCAGCCGATAAAACTCTGGATAACCGTTGAGCCGAACAAAACGAAGTTTATCAATTTTTCACTAAATAGAATTCCTTAGAACTAATATTGGTGGTGTTTAACGAGTCGTGGTTTTCCGCTAATATATTTTCTATTGCATTATTGCACCAATCCGTTCTCTTCGCAAACCTGTTTATAGAAATATCCGCTTGATTTAATAATGCGTTTTTGGGTTGGGTAGTCGGTATAAACGATGCCAAATCGTTTACTATATCCCTGCGCCCATTCAAAATTATCCAGAAGCGACCAGACGAAATATCCACGAACGTTTACTCCGGCTTGAATCGCTTTAAATACTTGTTCGATATGTGCTTGGAGATATTGGATTCGTTTCGTATCATGCACCTTACCCTTTTTAAGGTTATCGTCAACCGCTACGCCATTCTCGGTAACGTATAGTGGTTTTTGCATTGGTGCCATATATTCTTTCCATAACCGCAGTAATAGGTCATATAGCCCAAGCGGATACATTTCCCAACCCATAGCGCTCCGTTTCCCCGAACCCAAGATACTTTTAGCACCAAGAAACGGATTGTTGGGATCCGCAGCGATGATTCCCCGCGTATAATAGTTTACCCCGAGAAAATCTATTGGCAGACTGATAATTTTCATATCTTCCGGATTAAGTGAAAACAACCATCCCTTTTTCATAAACCAGTCCCATACATCCTGTGGATATTGTCCCCTCACAATCGCATCTAAAAACCATCGATTAACATATCCATCGTTCCGTATCGCTGCTGCTTGGTCTTCGGTTTTATTCGAAGCAGGATACATCGGGGTGAAATTTAACGTTATCCCAATTCGCCCGCAAGTTTGGCTTTCCCGATAACTGCGAACCGCTAAACCATGCGCTAATAATAAATGATGCGCCGCAATAAACGAACCTTTAGCATCTCTTTTACCCGGAGCATGGATTCCATTTTGATATCCGACAAACGCACTTACCCACGGTTCGTTTAATGTTATCCATAATGCAACTCGATCACCAAGGGATTTAAACATCACCTGCGCATAATCCGCAAAGTAATGCGACGTATCGGGGTTCAGCCAACCACCCTGGTCTTCAAGTGCTTGCGGTAAATCCCAATGATATAAGGTTACTACTGGCTGGATGTGTTTAGCTAACAACGCATCAACTAATCGGTTATAAAACGCTAACCCTTTTTCATTCGGAACATTCCCTCTGCCGTCTGGGAAAATTCGCGGCCAGGCAACTGAAAACCGATAAGCGTTCAAGTGAAGTCCTGCCATTAACTCGATATCTTCTTGCCAGCGATGATAATGGTCACAGGCGATATCTCCGTTCTGAAACTGAGAAATCGTTCCAGGCGTATGCGAAAACCGATCCCAGATAGATTCACCTTTACCATCTTCATTATACGCCCCTTCAATTTGATATGCCGCTGTTGCGGTTCCCCAAAGGAATCCTGAAGGAAAAATGCGTTTCGTCATAACCTATCCATTACCGACAGAGTCATTAGCACTAACTCAAGAGTATCCATGCGCTATGCAGAACTTTGTATATCTGTAGGTTATCTATTCCTTTTCTTTGAACGGATATTCTATCACAACCGTCTGGTTCGGGATAACTTCAATTTCCTGTTTAAACTGTTTTGGCGGGTTTAATACCCGAACTGTATGTTTCCCTTGCAACACGTAATATATTTCCGGTTTCTTTAAATAATCATCTAATAACACTATTGCTTCTTCCGGGACATTCTTAATAATAATTGTTCCTGTCCCGCGCTGGCCTAGTTTCGCTCGCTTAATAATAATTGGCGAAATAACCCCTAATGAAATTACAAGCAGAATAACGGTAATTTCTTTCGCTCGGTTAACGCGCAGGAGTAAATAGCCAACTAATAATGTACTCGGTAATCCATAGAGGGAGAATAAATCCCAATCTGCAAAACTTTTATGCGGGTAATAGAAAAACATAAACACGAATAAGATGATGGATGCTATCAGTAACACCGTTAATGTTGGTTCGTTAACTATTTTCTTTCGAAACTTATATACCAAGACAATTAACATTGGCGTAGTTATCGCCGCAATTCGATATAAAAACCAGACAAACTCATATACATGCGTTCTACTAAACAACCAATATGGTTCTTGTCGGTCAGGTCTCGGGGTAAACGTTACCCAATAGATATTGTTAAATAATTCTCCTTCTCCGATACCCAAACGAATCGCTAGCCAGAATAACCCAAACGGAAGCAAGCCGAATATCCAATGGATAATGTCTTGTTTCTTACGCCCATTCAGATACCACGCTACCGGGATAACCGGGAATAATAAACTAGCTTGCAGGTGGAACATCGCCGCTAGGGAATAGAAAAATGCTGGATATCGCGCATCAACACGATGTTCAAGATACTGAATTAGATAGTAGAAAAAAACCATACTTGCTGCAACCACTTGGGCATAGGTTTCAATATGCCCGAAAAACAATACCGTCATCCCCGTAGTCATAACCAGCGAAAAGGGAATCCATCCTTTTTTTAATTGGATGCAGAGTTTATACAGGAAAAAGATAAAGATTGCTCCCGCTAAACAACTAACGAGATTAATGGTTAACCTTCCGTCCCAATGCCATAACCGGTTAGTAATTTGATAGACTGCCTGAAACATAAAAAAGGATAACATTTCTCGTTTGCGGAACCAAATTCCTCCCTCCGTTTCACGCATCCATTGGTCGCTATCACCGCCATCGAGTTCATAGGAACGAAATAGCCAACAGCAAAGCAAGTAAGCCAAAGAAATGAGATATGGTGTAGCTTTATAGTTTTTTATTTTTTCCCAAAAGAGCATAGTTGAATTGATAGAGAATATGTTCACCAGAACGATATATTTCTATTAGATAGTTATGATCGATAAGCTCCTGAAGATTAAGCCGGCTGACAATCGGATGGTTTCTTTCGTTTGGGATAAAAAGGTAATATTGGATACCTAACTGTTGCAATTTATCCAGCTTATCTTCTATATTAGAAACGGTATAGAGGTGCTGGATATCCCAATCATCCAGATGCACGATGGTGATGCTATCATCATACATATGGTATCGGTTATCATGGGTTAACAGTTTCGTATTTTTTAAGTTCTTATTGATATATTGCCAGAGCGGAACCGCATCACCATAAACGAGTTCCATAAACTGCAGGTGATTTATTCCTGGATGTTGGAAGGCTATCAAATTGGGATTCGCATATTTATGTCCCATGATGCTCATAGCAAGTCCGGGAACGAGTCCAACTAAAATAACTAATATAAACCCTATTTTTTTGCTGATTTTCCTAACGAGAATCAATTGGGGGTATGCCTTCGGTTCTTCGCTAATTTCTCGAACAAAATATCCAGATAGAAGTGCAATTGCTGGAATAATAAATACTATTTGATATAAATAGAATGGCGAAATTATTATATGGTAGACCAAGCCCAAAACCAGAACTGTTACTATAATATAAATAAAGTGATTATCGCGACTCGCAGTGGTACCTGTTCGGTTCCGATTATGTATCAATCCCAAGATAATCCCTGGTATCGCGAACCCGAATAATACCGGAGCGAATCGCCAGTCGGAAAAAAAGAATTGCGGAGTATACAGAATTCGGTTGAATACTGTTTCTCCGGGAACGCCAATACCGTTAGCGCGCCATTCGTGGTAGCAAGAAGCAAGCACTTCTCGATTAATATATTTGCCACCGAAAATTTCGGGAAAGAATGCATAGACTGGATTGCCGGTAACCAGCCAATTGCGAAGATACCACGGGATAGCGATCAGTATAGAAAACAAGAGAACCAGACACACCGTTTTTATGTTTTCTTTCGACAGGAACAAAAGCAATACGAACACTGGGAAAAATATCCAGCCGAGATAATTGATATGGGTCTGGATGGCAGCAATAAATCCAGTTATCCAGAGCCAAGTTTGCTTTCGTGTATGCAAATATTGTAAGGAAGTATAGAGGAACCCTGCGGTGAATAGCATAACGAGCGCATAGTCGGTCGCATAGGTGAAATACGCTATACCGAACGGAACGCTACGAAATAACAACGCGGTGGTTATCGCAACGAGTTTCGATTGGAATAATTCTCGAGCAATAAAATAGAGTAAAATCGTTGCGAGTAATCCGGCAAATGGCGCGATAAATTGACCGAAGATATCGGAGTATCCGCCAAAGAGAATCGATAAGGTTCCTCCGATGAGTGGGAATAAATGCGGATAGTTTGCACCAAGCCCGAGTCCGACTTGAGCGCATACCCTCGTCGGAAAACCGTTCTGTTCAAATATCATTTTTCCATAATGAAGATAGTAGATAAGCGAATCCCAGTATGTTTCCGGATAAAACAATGCGTGATAAAATGTAAATGAAGTTATTAAAATTATAAGGATGAGACAACAGGAATAGAAAATTTTATGGGTTACGAGTTGTTCTGTCAGTTGTGAAAAATAGATAGTGGTTTTTCTTTTTTTAGCGGTGAGCAAAAAGAGTAGAATGAGAACAAGATATACCAGGATAATAATTTTTCGATGGAGAAAATGAAATATACCTAATAATTCAAGAATAACAGAAATCGTTCCTAATCCGATGATGAAAGATATTGTGATTGCGCGAGGAGATATTTTTTTCTTTTTTTCTTTAAAGATAATTGTTAATGGAAAAGTATAAAATAGTATTCCGATGATTGCTAACCATATTTCTTTCCAGTAAATATTATTGAAATTAATGTAATAATCTCCGGAAATAATGATTTTTACTAGCTTAATATAGAGATATAGTAACGCTAGATTGGTATAATAAAAATAACTAACAATAAAAATTGACCAACAGATAAGAAGGATAAATAAAAATGATTTAATTTGAGTATAAATACTCATAAAAATGGGATAACTTATCCTAATTCAGTTATGTATAAAAAATTGATTTCCTGTGGATAAGTATGTGGATATGTGGATAAATTATTAGTTTTCTCAAGGGTAAATATACCTACAATTTATGAATGTTTTATTGTATCACCCAGGTCGATAAAATTGTCTATTAAGTAATTAACTCTATATATTATAATAGTTTATTAACTTATCCACAATTTATTTGTGGATAAGTTTGTTGATAAGTGAATAATAGAAATAAGATTATTACGTTAAAAATAACTGTTAATCACTCTGGATAGAAATAATAGAATAATTCATAGCTAATCCACAGAAAATAATGATATATTTATATATTATTGCTTGACCTATCCACAAATTAACAGGTATATTTATTATTACAAATATTAGGTTATAAAGATTTGAATATTTTTTTGGAGGATAATATTTATGAAAATTGTTGTTGATAGATCAGAATTACAGAAATGCGTCGGTATTGTCAGTAATGCGGTAAGTGTTAAAAGTGCTATGCCGATTCTATCAAATATTTTAGTTGAAGCGAAAGATAAAGAGAAGAAACTGCGATTAGCTGCAACCGATCTTGATGTTGGCGTAGAATATGAAATTCCTGCAGAAGTAAATGAAAAAGGCGGGATAACCTTACCAGCAAAAAAGTTAAGTGATATTGTCCGAGAACTACCGGATGCGCCTGTTATCATAAGCACTGAAGATACGATAGCTAAAATAGAATGCGAGAAAACCGTGTTTACCTTATCAGGTATGCCGAAAGAAGATTTTCCAGTTTTACCGGTATTTCCTAAAACCGGAGCGTTTGAATTACCCCAAAAGATTTGGAAAAGTATGGTGAGAAAAACAAGTTTTGCGGTATCCCTAGAAGAGATGAGGCAAGTCTTAAATGGACTCTATTTCTGGGCAAAGGGAAATGAGGTTCGAATGGTGGCTACTGACGGACGAAGATTAGCGTATATTAAAGGGAATGTCGAAGATAAAATTAAAGATGAAATAGGGGTAATTATTCCCATTAAAGCGATTAATGAACTCCAGACAATTTTAGGAGAAGAAGGTAATATTACAATCGCGAGCACTGGAACACAAATATTTTTTAAAACAGAAAATAGTCTAGTCACCTCGCGATTAATTGACGGTCAATTTCCCAACTACGAACAAGTTATTCCAAAATTCTGTGAAAAGAAAATCGGGATGAAATCAACCCGGTTATTACAAGCGATTCGACGAGTTTCAGTGCTTGCAAGTGAAAAAACCAACCAGATAAAATTTACCATTCAACCGAATTGTATCCAGGTTTCAGCAAACACTCCTGAAATTGGAGAAGCAAAAGATGAATTTAATGTTACGTATGACGGTGAAGAAGTCCAAATAGCGTTTAACGGGAAATATCTCATTGATATTTTAAAGAATATTGATGCGGAAGAAATGAGTTTAGAAATTAACCAGCCGTTAACCCCAGGAGTCATTAAACCTGTTGGAGATGATAATTATATTAACGTTATTATGCCAATTAAAATTACTTAATACCTAAACGTTAACCGTAAGTGGCAAGTGGGTATCCACAAAAAGATATTGTATAGTAGAAAGATTTTTCATTTTCTATTCCTTTTGTTATCACATAGTTTAGATTTGAGATAAAAAAGTTTTTTCCGTAATCATTCATGTGAAACTCCTTTTATTACTTTGCTTTCTATTTGCGTTCGTAGTATTTATTTTTTACTATCCTTTATATCCGATAATACCTAGTTCAATATTAGCGGGAGTTAACTTTCCTGGTCTATTTCAATGGCAGACATTCTTATCCAACCTATTTTCCATACTTACTTCCATAGTTAATCTACTCATTATACTTAGTATCGCTTATGGATTTGGTAAGAAAACGCTATCCTTAATAAATATATCCGGATGGAACACAGGCTGTCCGTCGACTGAGGACCATAATAGGTTATTAATGAATTTATCGCATACGGATAGTGATACGTCTGATGATACCGAACAAGTTATCTTTTCGGTTGCCGTAGGGTTGGGTCTGTTGAGTCTATTGCTTTTTGGATTAGGTTTAATTGGACATTTGCGATATCAAGTTCTGTTTATCCTTCTCATCTTTGGAATAATTTTCAGTTATCAAGAAACAAAACATTGGATTACTAAATGTTGGCAAAAATTATTGAAGATTAAACTTACAAAACGCAATCAGTCGCTCACTATATTTATTCTGTTTATTCTTTCTCTCTCGTTTTTAAGTTCGTTAACCCCGTGTACCGAATCAGACGCGCTCCGGTATCATCTCGCAGTACCGCAACAATATTTATGGAAACATAGAATTGTATATGTTCCCTATAATGCGTTTTCGAATTTTCCATTTCTCATCGAATCGTTATATACGCTCGGATTAGCAATTTCGGGCACGATACTACCAAAACTTATCCATTGGCTTTTTTTGGTGTTAACCGCTATCGCAATCCATAGTTTTACGAAACGATTTTCCCCGTTCACGAACCCGCTCGTTCCGGTAGCGATTTATATCAGCACTCCATTTATTCCGATTATTTCATCCTGGGCGTTTATCGAGAGCGGATTAACCTTTTATGTTTTCATCGCAATCTATACACTTTGTATCACAGGAAGAGCTAGAAACAAGAAGGCGGAAACCAGTGAAAAAAACTCTAACTTCTGTCCTCAGTCTACATGCTACTTATTTTCTATCGTTACCGGATTCTTGCTCGGAATAAAATATTCCATGGTTGCCGTGGTGTTTTTCTTATGGAGTATATTGATAATAATCTTATTCTATCAACGTAAGGATTATAAAAAGATTTTAAACCATAGTATCTTGTGCTTGATACTAACTACTGGTATTGCGATTCCTTGGTATATAAAAAATTATATCTATACCGGCAATCCGGTCTACCCACTGGGATATAGTATTTTCGGCGGAACTGATTGGAGCCAGTTCAATGCCGAATATTATACTGCTCACGCTCAGGAAAAAGGTTGGCTCGCTCAAGCGAACCAGCAGAATCTGGGGTATCGAATAATAGAATTATTTCAACTCCCTTGGCGAGCGACCATGAATCCACCAAAAACAGCAATGCATCCGGTGAATTTCGGGGATTGGCAACTTGGCCCTATTTACCTCGCATTCCTACCGTTAATAGTCTACGCCGTTATATGCAGCAGGAAAATATCTTCGCACTGTTCCGAAAAGAAGAATAACCTGACATTTTACCTCTTACTTCTGACCGCTATTTATTATTTCATATTCTGGTCTGCTACCTACCGTGATAATCGGTTTTTGCAACCGATACTTCCGCTATTGAGCGCGCTGATACCGTGGTCGTTGTATCAAATGCGGATTGCGGAAAAAAAGTTAGGTATGAGATACTTACTATTCGGTACTTTAGGTATCATGTTAGTCTATAATGCTATCTGGACGGTTCAGACGGTAGCGCGATACCATAATCCATTATCGTTTATTATCGGTATGGAATCGAACGAAGCATTTCTTGCACGGAACCTCGATTATTACCCGATGTTTACATATGTCAACCAGAAGACCCTGCCGGACGACCGAATCCTATTTATTGGTGAATATCGGGCATTATACTGCCAACGGCCATATTATTGTGCGGATTTTTTTGATACCCCGGTAATCCTGCGGATTATCCAGCAGTCGGAAACCGTTGACCAGATTAAAGAGAAACTCGCTGAACTGCAAGTGAAATATATCCTCTATAACGAAAAAGAGCTGCGGTTATACTACCCCTATTTCCGCCAGCGGTTTAAGTCTATTGCAGAACTTGAGTTATTTCAATTATTTCTCGCTAGCCCGAGCTTACTTCCGGTGTATCACAACCCAAGAGGTATGACGATTTTTCAAGTTCAATATGGTCAAGTACTGGAGAAGTATTAAGGCAGTGGCTTATTCCCTTATCCTTACTTCATTCCATTCCTGTTATGCCCCGTAATTATTATACAACCAGTAAGAGAAGCTAAAATTAGTCCGTCGGTGTATATTAGGGATAGGTTTTTGCTCTAAATGATGAAGTATGATAGGATAGTCAATTAAATATAAATAGTAAAGCATATATAACCAGAGAGATAATGAAATATAACCTCGGTTGAACAGAGAGGCGAATAATGAATGAAATTCAACAAGAATTTAAACCAAAAGTTTCAGGAAACGGATTTATCCGATATTTGGTATCAATAGGTAATATGTTAACCAGCCCGAAAGAAGAGTTTCGCAGGGTAGACGAACATCCGCGAGTTTTTCAATCCATATTAATCCCTGTGGTAGGAACGTTATTAGTATCAGTTGCGAACGTTATCGTCGGGTTTCGGAGTCCGCAGTTTGAAGAAGCAATGCAGAAGATGCCGGAAACAATGTCAACCGTAATGAAATATGGTGCGCCGATTATTGGCGCAATTTTCGGGATTATTATAATGCTAATGATTTTACTAATTAAAGCTGGGATAATCCATGTTATTGCGCCGTTTTTGAATGGAAAAAGCACATTTAAACATGCAGTTAGTGTGCTTGGGTATGCTTCTACGCCAGGATTGATTTTTGGGCTCCTATCGTTAGTATATGTCTTCCTAAATCCCAATGAGTATATTCCATTCAACGCTAGTCTCGGATTAGTTTTCACGAAAGAAAAGGTCGGGTTGCTCGGGTATACCTTCTGGAACTATATCGATTTATTTACCCTATGGTCGTTATGGCTATCTATTATCGGGATAGCGATTGTTTATAAATTTAGCTGGAAAAAAGCTGCGGTGATTCTGCTATCGCTCTATTTAATAGGAATCGGTTTAGGGTTAGGGATAACGAAAGTATTTCAACCGTTAATCGAAAAATCGAACCCGATGCAAGTTGAAGATGATACGGAATAGTAAACTAGAAGCGAGATTAGAGAGTTAGAATCTAGAAAAAATAAAAACGAAACGTTACTGTATAATGACGAAGTATCTACCGTAAAAACCGCACAAGATATTTTGCAGTTTTCTACGTGTGTTTGGTTAACCCAGACGTCCTTTGCGGTTCGGAATTACTCTATGGAAAAGAAAAATAGGTTACAAAAAGTAATAGTTATACTAGGAATCATAGTTGTTTGTATCATTATTTTCTATGCAAACCAGTTCTTGGGGAGTAAACAGAGTGCGGTTGAAGTTACTACCGGACAGGTGGAACGAGGGGTGTTTGAGCAAACAGTTAAGGCGACAGGGATCCTTGAACCAGCAAATAAGATAAAGGTTCGGGCAGAAGTAGAAGGGAACCTGCGTGAAAAACGAGTTAAAGACGGAGCCCGAGTTAAACAAGGTGAAATTTTAGTAGTGGTTGACCAGGAGAAGCTGAAAACCGAAGTTACAAATGCAGAAATCCGATTGAAACGACTCCAGAATAATTTGAAGAATTTAATCGAAAATTCCGGGCCGTATGAACTAGCACAAGCGAAGAATAATCTCGAAAAAGTGAAAATTGCGCTCGATTATGCGGAAAAAAATGTTGCGACAATGAAACGATTGTTTGACCAAGAAGTTATTACCCGTCGCCAACTGGAAGAGGCGGAACGGAGCTATGCATCTGCAAAGTTAGATTATGCGGTAATGCAACAACAAGTAGCGTTTCAGCAACAGAAATTTGAGAAAGATGTCCAGGAACTACAGGGAGAAGTGCAGATTGCAGAAGCGGAACTGAAAGAGGCACAGCGTAAATATAATCTAGCGATTATTAAAGCGCCGATTGACGGTTCAATAGTAGAAGATTCGCTTAAAGAGAAAAAATATATCGGTTACGGAGAAGAGATTTTTAGTATCGGCGATTTATCCCAGTTTAATGCAAAAGTTAAAGTTGATGAACTTGATATCAGCAAGGTCTCTACCGGACAAACCGCAACGATTTCATCGGATGCGTTTAAAGAAGTTAAATTACCGGGAACGGTTACGGACATAGCTGCTCAAGCGATTCGGCAGACGTTTGCAGAAGTAGAAGTAACCATTAAAGTTGATAGTACACTCGGACAACCGGTTCGACCGAACCTGTCCGTCGATGCGGATATTTTAACTTATAAACAGGATAGTGTTCTGAAAGTGCCGATTGAAGCGATTGTAAAACAGGATGAAAAAAAGTATGTGTTTATAGTTACTGGCAACCGAGTGAAAAAGAAAGAGGTTATCGTGGGATTAACGAATTCGAAATATGCGATTGTTGAAACCGGAGTTACCGAAGGGGAAATTATCGTTCTGCACAACGCAGCGAAACTCAAGGATAATGATCGGATTAAAATTAAGAAAACCAAAGAGAAGAAAGCATAAAAAATGCACGTCAAACAATTAATTACGTTAATGGGCATGTGGGTTTTAATGGTATGGTAACTTTAATCGATATCGTAAAAATCTATGATTTAGGGAAAATCCAGGTTACCGCATTAAATAAAGTCTCACTAACTGTGGAAAAGAACGAGTTTGTTGCAATTATGGGTGCGTCTGGGTCGGGGAAATCAACCTTGATGAATATTATCGGCTGCTTAGATACGTTCAACAGCGGAAGCTATTTTCTTGATGGCACGGAAGTAAGTAAACTATCTGAAAACGAACTTGCTGAAATCCGGAACCGGAAAATCGGGTTCGTATTCCAGACATTCAATCTACTCCCGAAATATAACGCATTACAGAACGTTGAACTCCCGATGGTATACGGCGGAGTGTCTCCCGCTAAACGAAGAGAACGGGCATTTCAGGCATTAGAACGTGTCGGGTTGAAAGAACGATGGCAGCATCGGCCGAACGAACTTTCCGGCGGAGAACGACAGCGGGTAGCGATCGCTCGGGCGTTAGTTAATAATCCAGCAATATTACTTGCGGATGAACCAACCGGAAACCTTGATTCACAAATGGGGAAAGAAATTATGGAAACTTTTGCGCGGTTACATAAAGAAGGTATGACCATTATTCTGGTTACACACGAAGCGGATATTGCTGCGTATGCGTTTCGAAACATCCGCCTGTTTGACGGTAAGATAATTAAAGATGAACGGAAATAAGATTATTTGATGTATAGTCTGAGTAATTATTTTTTATGGATATTCGAGAGAGCATTAGAATCGCTAGTATAGATATTCGGTTGAATAAACTCCGCACCTTCCTTTCGATGCTAGGCATCATTATTGGGATAGCGTCAGTGATAATTATCGTTGCGCTTGGAAACGGATTAAAATATAAAATTATCAACCAGTTTTCCGGACTTGGCGCAAACCGGATCTATATCCATGCTGGATGGGACGCTGAAACACAACGGATAGGTGAAATAACTTTAAATGATATAAGCGCAATCCGTTCTCTTTCCGGCATAACCGATGTTACGCCAGAAGTGAACTGGAATACCGAAGTTAAAGGAGCAACGAAAACCCAGCCGATGGAGATTCGTGGTGTCGCCCCGGATTATTTTATTATTAACAATTTACGTCTTGATTCCGGTAGAACGTTAACTGCTCCCGACCTGGAGTTACGACAACGTGTCTGCGTGTTGAAATCGGAAAGTGCATTATCGTTGTTCAGCGAAGATACTGCAGCTAAAACAATGAATTATGCTTCTATTCTCGGGAGGACAATTAAACTCGGTGGAGTTAGGTTTGAAATCGTCGGGGTTTTAGCCAAATCCGACCAAGGACAGATTTTTGGGACTAGTCCGAACACCATTTTTGTCCCGGTAACCATTTTATTACGGAGTGCACAGACCAAGAATATCCCAACAATTTCAGTTCAGATAACGGATATTCAAGAAACGAAAAAAATCGGGAATAAAATTGTAAATCTGTTAAAAGAACGACATGGCGGAAAAGGACGATATCACGTTTTCAACCCAGAAGATATTCAGAAAGAGATTAATATCGCATTGAATGTATTCACCGGAGTTATCGGCGCAATCGGCGGATTATCTTTATTGGTTGGCGGAATCGGGATAATGAATATTATGCTAGCATCCGTTGCCGAACGTACCCGGGAGATTGGGATTCGCAAAGCGATTGGTGCAAAACGGCGTGATATTTTATTTCAATTCCTGATAGAAGCAGGGACAATCAGTGGATGTGGCGGAGTGATTGGGATTATCCTTGGAATACCGCTCGCCAAATCAATTGATATATTAACGCGGGGAGAAATCCCGTCAGCGATTCTGCCAAGTTCAATTATCATTGCGTTTGTATTTTCAGTTTTTGTCGGTATGTTTTTCGGCATTTATCCTGCTTCAAAAGCTGCTAACCTAAATCCAATCGAAGCGCTCCATTATGAATAGAAAACGCAACCGCAGCACTGGTAAGTTTGCGTTTTGTATGGATACCCTTGAGGAAGGATCTGTTTAATAACTCGTTCTTTTTTGCGAAGCAAACCGCACTATACCCACCTAACCTCAAAAATCGTATCAATTGAGTTGACAAGAAATCAGAGTTGCGCTACAGTTATCTCACTACATCAAAATCAAACCGTTAATAAGGAGGATAGAGAAAGATGAAACGAATTGCGGATGTTGTACCCATTATTTTTTTATTCGGTATCGTCGTTTGTGGTAACGTTATCGCGGGAACTGACGACCTGATGTTTATCCATCATTCCTGCGGCGAAAATTGGCTGAACGATGGATTGCGTACCGCGTTAGAAATGAAAAGTTATATTGATGAAGTGAATGAAATCACCTACGGAACAACCTTCCTTCCTGATACTGGCAGACCAGCTTCATTAGGTTCAGTTCCAGGCGATAATACGAACATGAATCACTGGATACTCTGGTTCAATGATTATCTCCAGCGGATTAAATCGTATGGTTGTGCGAACGGTTCTAATAAAATTATTATGTTTAAAAGCTGTTATCCGATCAGCTGTATTTATGCTGATGGAACCGAACCAGGTAACCCGTTTTCTGAAGACCAGGAGTTGTTGAATTATCAAGCGGTATATCGGCATCCCTTCGGCGCCCATAGTACCTATACCTATAATGCTCGAACCTATAAACCGCTTGAACAGATTTTTGCAGAAAATCCGGACATCCTATTTATTCCGGTAACCGCACCGTCGAATATCCCGAACGAAACTTGCACCGACTGGGCTGACCGCGCCCGGGTGTTCAACAACTGGCTGAAAAATGACTGGCTATCAAGCTACAACGCAGCACATCCGACATTAAAAAACGTTGCAGTATTTGATTGGTTTGATATCTTAACCTATCCGAATAACTATACCGGAACGGAACTATATACGCCAGCGAACGGAGATACAACCGGCGTCTATCCGGTGCGAAACATGACGAAACCAGCGTATCGAACCGAAGATTCACATCCAAACACCGTAGCAAATCAAACGACAACGATTATTTTCGCTACCAGTCCATCGAATTTTATCGATGCAGCGTATCATAATTGGAAATTTGGCATACCGACTTATCTAAATAGTTTCGGTGCGTTCAGTTCCGCAAGTGATACCACCCATTGGTTTTTCGAAAGATATGGAGATGGTAGTGCGGCAGGTATCCTAACGTGGGTAGGTAGTTTCTCCGGACAAACTGGAGTATTAAAACTAACCCAGACCCCTGGTCAAAAAGGGAAAATAACACAAGTGGTGAATGTAAACAACACCGGTTGGTTCACCGCAATCGCTAAGGTTGCAACCGATGTCGCTACCCTATCGAAACAGCAGAAAGTATATTTATACCTACAACAACTCGATATCAACACGACCGTTACCGCTACCGGCAATCTGGTAGTCGCGTCGGGAGCAGGCGCGTTAAGTCCATCAAGCACTTGGCGGAACCTGAAAATATCATTTTATGCATCGACAACATTTCTGGGTATACAATTGGTAAGTATCAATCCAGCGAATAGCGGTGTTACCAGCAGTCTCTATATAGACGATATTTGGGTATATGCTGGAGCAGACCTGCCGACAGGAACGGTTCCATTATCTAATTCGAGTTTCGATTCTGGAACCATTGGCTGGTTAATCGAACCTTACGGCGATGCGGTATCTGCAGGGAGTTGGACTGGCTGGAGTAATTTATTACTCGGAATCCAATCCGGCGGCGAAAAGGGCAAACTAACTCAGATGTTTAGTATAACCAGTGCAGGACGGAATATGACCGCATCGGTAAAAGTGTTAAGTGGCGCGACTACCGCTGGCAATACGCAAAAAATCTATCTCTATATATATAGTCACGATAGTGGATATAATAAAATTATGGAAAGCGGAAATGCGATTTCCCAGCCAGGCAAATGGATACCGAGCGTATGGTATCAGCTACAGTTTGGATTGGTTCCATTAACTCGATATAATGCGGTGCAGGTAGTAGGAGTTAATCCGACAGGCAGACCGTATCAAGCGCTTTATTTCGATGATATACAAGTGAAAAGCGATTAAAATACCCTAGCGCCAGAAGTTAGAAATAAGAGGTTAAGATATAACTAGGCAAAAGGATGCTCGACCTTTTGCCATTTTTATTTATAGTTTATAGTATAATAGTGGTTCAAAATAACTGTTTCTTCTGCTACTCTGCGGAGAATGTATATGATTACATCGATTTTGTTCGATTTCGGAAATACGCTCGTTTCTACAGAACTCGATTGGGAAGTAGTTCTTGACCAGAATATCGCTAGTCTACTAGCGTATTTGGATTCTGTAAACATCAAGGTTGATAGAGAAACATTTGGTCAAGCGTTTTTACAGATTCGAAAAGAGAATTTCGCGAAAGCGGAAGCGGAATTGCGAGAGTATCCGGCAGAAGAATCGCTTGCTCACCTGTTATCTCGGCTTGGAATAACAAATATTACACCGAATATGTTAGAACAAGCGGTTGATGCGTTTTTTGCACCGGAAGAAAATTTGTATCCGGTATTTCCTGGAGTTCCGGAAGTTTTAGCTGAACTTAAATCCCGTGGATATAGTATGGCGCTCGTTTCAAATGCTACTTCCGGTCGGCTGATTCGAAAAGCTGCTGCGAATAGAGATTTGGTTAAATATTTTAATGCAATAATCATTTCTGCGGAAATCGGGTATCGGAAACCGCATCCGAAAATATTTCAAGTTGCGTTAACCGAACTTCAAGCGAAACCAGAGGAAACCGTTATGGTCGGTGATTTACTTGAGATAGATATCGTTGGTGCGCAACAGCTCGGTTTGAAAACGATTCTGGTTAAACTTATTGAACCGAAAGAAAATTATAATAGTAAGAGAAGCAGGATTATTCCCGATGCGGTAGTAACGCGGTTCCATGATATACTATCATATATAGAAAAAATGTAACCGCAGAGTTCACCGAAAACGCTGATTTTATCTATGTTCTGCGGATGCGACGAATTCTGTGGTAAATCAAATTCGTGGTTTAGGAGATTAAAAATGATGATTGAAAGTTTTGTTCCTATGGTTACCATGAGCTGTTTAATAATCAGCTCAATTGCTACAACAAAACAGGACCCGAGGTATGAATATCTAGACGGCGGAATTATCCGCGGGCCGAAAGATAAAAAACTGATTGCGTTGCAGTTCACCGGTGGCTATTTTGCGGAAGGTGGACAAATTATACTCGATGAACTGAAAAAGCATAATGCGAAAGCGTCGTTCTATTTCATTGGTGATTTTTTTCGGAACCCGGAATTTAAACCGATTATCGAACGGATTATTCGTGAAGGACACTATCTTGGACCCCATTCGGATAAACATCCACTCTACTGTCCCTGGGAAGGACCGAAAAAAACCTTGGTAACGAAAGAAGAGTTTATGACCGATTTAGAGAATAACCTCAAAGAAATCGAGAAATTTGGCGTGAAACGCGATCAGGTTAAATTCTGGATACCGCCGTATGAATGGTATAACCAAGAAATAGTTGAATGGAGTCGAGAAAAAGGGTTAACGCTGGTTAATTTTACTCCAGGAACACGCTCAACAGCAGATTATACTGAAGACGATGCGAAAAATTTCGTTTCATCTCAAACGATATACGAGAGTATTATTAAAAAGGAGAAAGAAGACCCGAATGGATTAAACGGATTTCTGCTTCTCATGCATATCGGCGCAGGCCCGAAACGAACTGATAAGATGTATCTTCGATTAGGAGAATTATTAGAGTATCTGGAAAAGAAAGGTTATCGGTTTGTCCGGATAGATGAACTGCTAAAATAACCGATTCAATGCAACATACACAATATAAATTGAAAACAACGTTATGAAAAATTTTATTCTGAGAAAAAACCGTTCGCTTTTTATCGCATTAGTTATTGTATCATTTGGCTATGTTTCTTTCGGTTATAGTGTAAACCTATCACCGGAAAAAAATTGGCGGTATATTCCGGAAAAGGTTACGCTCAATCCTGCGCAAGGGGACTGGCAAGCGTTATTGTCTGGGAAAGATATGACGTGGTCGATTGGCACAGAATCCGCTTGGGTAGCGGTTAAACTTCCAGCAACTAAGAAACCGCACCGGATTTTATGGACGTTTGGCGGGTTTTCGAAGCGTTCGCAAGAAGTGGTAATTCTCGAATGTTCCGCAGATTCGAAATCCGGAGCTGATGGTAGCTGGGTCGTTCTAGAGAAAAAGACGTGCCAATGGCCTTTAGAAAAGGTTGTTATCTCTACCAAACCGGTTCCTTTCTGGTATCGGTTGATGGTAACAAGTTCAACCGAGCGGAAAATAACGGATATCGGATTATATCAGCTTGGTGGGAAAAAGAGAAAAGATTATTGGTTGATTCTTGGAGCGAGTATTCAGGCGCAAAGTATTCGGAACAGTGTATTTAAACGGTTCGTGCAAGAACGGTTTGCGGGATATGACCCGGTAGTATTTAACCTTGCAGTAAGTGGCTGGCGCAGTGACCATCTTCGAAAAGCGTTACCCGAGTTTCTGGCTGAACATCCGGAAGCAAGTTATATCGGAATCCATATCGGGGGGAATAACGTTACGCAATACCGCCCGTATCCCGGTGGCGCTAATCAGCTTAAACAAGATTTAATTGCTATTCTTACCATGATTAAGCGGTCTGGTAAAATCCCGATATTATCACGATTATCCTATCGTGCATATAAGACGGAACCGGTGGTTCCGCCGGAAGAAAACGGGTCGGGACCATACGTCACTAATATCTATGACCCGTTAATCAGAAAATACTGTCCGCTCTTTTTTGACCGTATAACTGGAAAGGGAAAGGTTAACGCCTACGACTGGTTTAAAGACCATCCGGAAGAATTAAGCGCAGACGGTATCCATGTAAATAAAATCGGGGAAGAATCGTGGAATCGGCTATGGGTTGAAGGAGCAGGAACGGTAATTTATTCGCCATAAAAGTCCGGTTGTTAACCGTCCATCATTCATATATCATATACGGAGAACAGTCGGGTTCTGGGGCATTAGCTATCTCATAGCGATTTTAACTTTAGCTAGGTAAATAGAAGGTTTACCTTCATGCGAAGAATAGTAACTTACCCAGAGCAGACCATTATACCAAACTAGACCAGCATAACTGGTATCACCTCCGGAAGGTAACGTTACCGCTTCTCGGAGTTTTCCGGTTTCAGTATCAATCCAGCATAATGCGGTTCGAGTATGTCTATCATACAATCTCACCGCAGCGATTATCTGGCAATTAGGGAGTTGAAGCATATTCGGCCCGCCGAGTCGGACGCCAGTATCTTTCCACTGCCAATCCGAATAGGGGAACACTGCGGTTCCAAACAATGCGTTATCCTGTTCACGGCGCAGTAAACAGTATGCGGTTCCGCAAGAAAAAATAATGGAACTTTCGTTAGGAAACCCTGGGATATTGAAATCATTAATCATCGGTTCAAACCGAGAACCATCCTGACTTCGATACAGGCGGACAGTTTTACTGAAGGTATTATACCCAATCCCATAACAACATTTGGTATGCCAGGTAACCCGCCATATCCAAAAGTTTGGGTCGGCAACCGGAATCGCTTCTCCCCAAGTTCTACCAGATTTTGAAAACCATACATAGGATTGGCGGATAAACACATTCCCTTGTTTAATCGCACCGGCAGCATTCAGCATGAGCCGATTATCCGGCGTAATGGTTAAATGCGGGTCGCGTAAATCTTCGGTTCTTGAACGCAATAATGCGACGGATTTCCAGATGTTACCATCCGACGACGCGATAATCCGAATTGCGCCATCTGGTGAAACATGGTTCTGTCCTTCTCGGAAAGCGCACCACCATCGGTTGCGGTATCGAATAAGGTCGGTAAAAGCATTATGCGGCGCTTTATCCCAAATTTTTTTAACTTCAAGAAGTTGGATTTGGTTGTACTCTATCGCTTGCATGGCAGCGTATCCTTTTATTGCATAGAATAAATTTGATAATAGAACCAACCCGAATACTATTATATGATGCTTCAGCATAGATGAAAGTTCCGGAATTATCGTTGTTTTTATCTTTTAGAATCCACCGTGAACGTCTTGATATGTGGTTTTCATTATAACACGTAGTATCCAAAAAAGCTAAGTTGGTTTAATGCAGCAATGCAGGTCTTCCGCCAGATAATCTCCGGTTAAGGCGTAGGTCATTGCGCGACATCCGAAACAATCCGTAACCCTGCAGATACTACAAGCACCTTTATATAACTCTTTATTTCGGATATTCCTTAACACATCAGAGGTTCGCCATAGTTCATCAAGTGAGGTGTCTAGTAGATTTCCAATCGGTATATTAAATCGACGACACGGGAAAACTGTTCCATCCGGTAACAGCGCCATACCGTCCTTTCCAACAACACACTCTGCGCCTAAGAGCGTCGGATGAACTGAATCTTTTTCAAACAGAAGTTGCAACGCGCGATATTTAACCATTTCTTCCGGATGATATTCTAGGTCGCATTGGATGAAAAGATTGCGATATAAATTATCTAGGTTTCTCGTAGAGATAACTTCATGTTTCAGGTCTCGTCCTTGCCCGAGCGGAATAAACCGTTCGAGGATAACGCTATCAACCGCAAGATTTTTCGCAAACGGAATAATATCATGCGCTTCTGCGAAATTCCGGTTTAGTAACGTGAACATTATCCCGATGGGAACCTCAAGCTGTTCTTTTGCCAATTGGATATTCGCTATGGTTTTCGCAAACGTTCCTTTTCCGCGGATGGCATCATTCGTTTCTGCGGTAATTCCGTCTAACGATACTAGCAGTTGGGTTAGGTTCCGTACTTGGTTAAGCTCAGATAAATACCGGTTGATAACTGTTCCGTTAGTAATAATGCTTAATGAAGAGACAACAGGAGATGAACTAAGGATATCCATCAGTTGCCAGAGTTCTTCTTTTAACAACGGTTCACCGCCAGTTAATGCGATGGTTAGTTGCGCATTCCATTGTTCCATGGTAGCGAAAAGATTATCGCAGATGTGTTGTAGCTGTTGCCAATGAAGTTCAGTGTCTCGTGTAAATTGCTCCTGATAACAGTGGAGACAACGCAAATTACATCGGTCGGTGATATGCCATTGAATATGGAATTCTGTCATAGTATTAGCCACAGATTACACAGATTAACACAGATATTATCATTAAAAATTTTAAACAATAAAATTAATCTTCAGCAAGTTAGCGGGAGTCTATGATAAAATATAAAACGATTAAGTATCCTGCGTGTATCAGCGGTGCGATGTATGATGCAAGGGATTATATTTGACTTATTTGATACGTTAATCTATATCGAACCGAGCATACTCAATACAGAATTAGATAACATGGCAGCGGTTGCCGGTGTCGCAAGTAAAGTCTTTCGCGAGAACTGGGCACCGAAATCGGCAGTGCATCGGATAGAATATTTTAAAGGGCGGTTAGCGTTATCTGACTACTTTGCAGTAATCCTGAAAGAAATGGGGAAAGTTCCCGACCCGCAGATAATCCAGAAACTCGTTGAAATTCGGCTAGCGATGCGGGAACATGTCCGCTATTTTGAAGATACCTTACCAACATTAACCAAATTGCGAGAACAGGGATATAACCTTGGATTAATCAGCAATCTCGGAAGTTTATGGGGCAAGGTAATCGATACATTAGCGTTAAAATCTCATTTCGATGCGGTCACGTTATCGTATGAAGTTGCGCTGGCGAAACCGGAACCGGAAATATACTTATATACGGCAGAGAAACTTGGTTGTAAACCGGAATCGTGTATGTTTATCGATGACCAGTTCGATTATGTTACCGCAGCAACCAGAGTCGGTATGGTTGGATGTTGGCTTAATCGAAATAGCCGAGAGCAGCCGGTTCGATTATCGGAATCGAAGATAGAACAGGTGACTTCTATATCCGCGGTGCTTGGTTTTCTTGAAGGAGCGCAAGCTATTAGCCTTTAAGAGCGAAAGACCAAACGGTAGTCGATAGTGCCGAGGTGAATATATGAAGAAGATATTTCAATATCCACTAATGAAAATCGGGATTATTGGCGGTGGACAATTAGGGAAAATGATGGCATTGAAAGCAAAAAAGATGGGGTTTGCAGTGACAGTGTTAGATCCGACCCCGAACTGTCCAGCAGCGCAAATTGCTGACCGTCAACTAGTCGCGACATTTTATGATGCGAATAAATTGAATGAACTTGTGCAAAAGAATGATGTTACCACGCAGGATATTGAACATATTAATATAGACGTTTTAAAAAATTTGGTTGATAAAGGACATCGAATATATCCATCGCCCTATTTAGTTGAAGTGATACAGGATAAACTGAAACAGAAAGAACGGTTAACGCAGGCAGGGATTCCGGTTCCTAAATATGATAAAGTCATATCACCTGAATTTCTTAATACCGTGCCGGTTCCGTTTGTTTACAAGGCAAGAAAAGGAGGATATGATGGTCGCGGATTAAGGATAATACGTAACCGGCAAGATTTGGCGGGACTTGAACAGCACGGAATGTTCGTCGAAGAATACGTTGATATTGAAAAGGAATTGGCAGTTATGGTTGCGCGAAATACGGTTGGCGAAATCGTCAGTTATCCAGTAGTTGAAATGGTGTTTAATCCGCGTGCGAACATTTGTGAGCTGGTAATTGCGCCCGCACGAATTGACCCAGCAATCGCCAATCAGGTACAACAAATCGCAGTTAATACCGTTGAAATACTTGATGGCGTAGGTGTTTTTGGTATAGAAATGTTTTTAACGAAATCCGGGAAAATCTTGGTTAATGAAATCGCGCCACGCCCGCATAATTCTGGGCATTATACTATAGAATCCTGTATGACGTGCCAGTTTGAACAGCATATTCGCGCGATTGCCGGGCTACCGCTCGGAGCAACCGCACAGTTATCTCCGGCAGTAATGCTCAATATCCTTGGCGAAGAAGGAAGTGAGGGTCCGCCAGTTATTGAAGGATTACCAACGGTATTAGCGATTCCTGGGGTATCCTTTCATTTCTATGGAAAAAAAATCTGCCGACCCTATCGCAAGATGGGACATATTACTATCGTGGATAAACAGATAGAATGTGCACTCGAAAAAGCTAAAGAAGTTAAACAGATATTAAAAGTTAAAGCGGAGGTTTAACCATGAAACCGTTAGTTGGCATAATTATGGGTAGTGATTCTGACCTACCGGTGATGAAGGAAGCAGCAGAAATCTTGCAAAAGTTTGGGATAGCGTATGAACTCACCATAGTTTCAGCACATCGCACCCCAAATCGACTGGTTAAATATGCGCGAACTAGCGAGAAAAAAGGATTAGCGGTAATTATCGCTGGGGCAGGTGGAGCGGCGCATTTACCCGGGATGACCGCTTCGTTAACTGCAATACCGGTTATCGGGGTGCCAATCCCGACGGCACAATTGCAAGGGCTAGATGCACTGTTATCGATTGCGCAGATGCCTACTGGCGTTCCAGTAGCGACGGTAGCGGTTGGCAATGCGAAAAATGCCGGGATTTTAGCGGTTGAAATTCTAGGTATAAAATATCCCGAATTAAGAAAGAGAATTAATCGGTATAAATCAACTTTGAAAAAGGAAGTTGAAAGAAAATCGGAAGAACTGGAACGGTTTGGATATAAGACATATCTGCGGAAAATGCGAAATCGGTCTGAAGACAAAAAATAGAGAACAATAACCGGGTCTCTTTCAGCGGTTCACCCCTCATAAAATATTTACAGCATGACAGAAAACCATCAACTTGTTTATGGCAAAAGTGGTCAAGATTAGCCGACGATCCATCAAGCTTGCAGCGGAATTATTAAGAAACGGTGAAATAGTGATTTTTCCCACGGAAACAGTTTATGGGCTTGGCGCAAGTGTTTTTAATCCAGAAGCGGTAGCAAAAATTTTTGAAGTTAAACGGCGTCCGAGGTTTGATCCATTAATTATTCATATTGCGGCGGTTGACGACATGCCAAGATTATGTCAGAGGGTAGGTGAACGTGCGGAGAAGCTCGCGGCAAAATTTTGGCCAGGACCATTGACGCTTATTCTCCCGAAAAAGGAGACTGTGCCAGATATTGTTACCGCAGGGTTGCCTAATGTTGCAGTTCGAATGCCAGCGCATCCGGTAGCGTTATCACTAATTCAAGAAGCTGGAACGCCAATTGCGGCTCCGAGTGCGAATTTATTCGGACGATTAAGCCCGACTGCAATTAAACATATCCCAGCCCAACTGAAAAATCGCGTTGCCCTTATTCTTGACGCTGGCAAAACGCCGATTGGTGTAGAATCAACCGTGCTTTCGCTTGTTGGGAAAGATATTGTTTTATTGCGGCCAGGCGGGCTACCAATTGAAGATATCGAGAAAATAGTCGGCAAGGTGAAACTTCCTAAGTTCTTACCAGCGAAACCCAATTCACCCGGTCAACTTCCCCAGCATTATTCCCCGCGAACGCCGCTCAAAATTATAAACAGAAACATCAACATTGACCGGAAACAAAAAATTGGTCTATTATCATTAACGCCCCCGTCATTTTCTGAAGCATATGCAAAAATAGCGGTTCTCTCTACTAAAGGTGATTTGCGGGAAGCAGCAGCGAATTTGTTCGAATGTCTTCATGAACTTGATCAAGCAGGGTTAGATATAATTTACGCGGAACCGGTGCCCAAAATTGGCTTGGGAAGAGCGATTATGGACCGGTTAGAACGCGCAGCGCAGAATGGTGCAAATTCTAAAATTGAGTAACGATATCTGTGCAAACGTTCAGTATGAAGTTGCGAGTATTTCTTGCCGAACCAGCGCTACTGATGTTCCCGATCGGCGGATTTATCTGGCACCGTTGTAGCACGTGGCCATACGAGCGAAGCAACGATGGATATTAATAAAATCCCAGCAACAACTCCTAATGCAATTACGATAGGGATTTTACAGAAATCAGTGATAAGCATTTTTACGCCTATAAAAACTAAAATAATTGATAGTCCATAATGCAGATGATGAAACAATCGCATTATTCCTGCAATAGCAAAGTATAGCGCGCGAAGCCCTAAAATTGCGAACACGTTTGACGTGTAAACGATAAAAGGGTCGCGAGTAATTCCAAAGATAGCCGGAATCGAATCCACAGCAAAAATCACATCTGTGGTCTCAATTACCAGGAGAACTACAAACATCGGTGTTGCCAGCCATTTTCCTTTGTTGATAATGAAGAATTTACTACCGTGATAATCAGCCGATACTGGCATAAAGCGGCGAAATAATTTTAACACTGGATTTCGTTCCGGATAAATTTGTTTATCTTTCTGGAACGCCATTTTTATCCCGGTTAAAATGAGAAATGCGCCGAAGAGATATATTACCCAATGGAACTTCTGGATGAGAACGACCCCGGTAATGATAAAAATTGCCCGCATAATCAAAGCGCCAAGGATGCCCCAAAATAACACTTTATGCTGGTATTCCGCCGGAACGCGAAAATAAGAGAAGATGAGCAAGAACACGAATATATTGTCTACGCTCAACGATTTTTCGAGAAGATAACCGGTCAAGAATTCGATTGCGGTATGGCTCCCGCGCCAAAAATAGATACCGAGATTAAATAACAACGCTAAACAAATCCAGACTGCACTCCAGATAAGCGCTTCGCGGATACGAACCACATGCGCTTTCCGATGAAATATCCCCAAGTCTAACGCGAGCATTCCGAAAACTAAAGTATTGAACACAATCCATGCAGTAAGTTGAATTGACATAATTAAGATATAGTCTGTATCCGGTAGTTCCAATCCCCGTGAAGCTATGGTTGGAAACCGCAGGTATATTTGAATTCATGAAATGTGTAGCTTAAAAAGTATTGTAACGAAAAACTACGGTTATAAGCAAGAAAAACGAACTCTTAGAATAGATATGAATGAAAATCCAGCCAATCCATTTTTTCACTACGTATCATAGCAAATTTGCAGATTGCGGTATAATATACCTTAACTTTGTTACCGTGAGTAAATCGGTTTAATTGAGTATGATATGAACCAAAATAGCTATGCACGATTCGCACCATATTATGATGCGCTCTCGTTCGATGAATTTAGTAAACAATGTGTTCTCTATCTTGACCAGCTTTTAGCGACAATCGGATGTAAGCCAGAAACGATACTCGATTTAGCTTGCGGAACCGGTACGGCAGCGATTCTGTTAGCTAAACAAGGATATCGAGTTACCGGAATAGATATTTCTGAGCCGATGCTTAAACTAGCTCGAAAAAAGGCGAAAAAAATCGGGCTGCCGATTAAGTTCTCTTGCCAGGATATGCGAAACCTAACCATGAATCAGCGGTATGATTTAGTAACCTGTTTTTTCGATGCCATGAACCATCTTTATACCTACCGAGATTTCGAACGGGTTTGTCGAAATGTTGGAACCGTTCTGCATCCGAACGGATTGTTTATGTTCGATTTAAACACCGAATTCGGATTGAAAACGTTCTGGAATAATAAGCATTCCGAACAGAAAAAGAAAAACCTTTATGTTATTTTCCAGTCATCCTATTCCGCCAAGAGAAAACGGGCAACGGTGAACGCGACGATTTATGTTACTCAAAAGAATAAAGTTAGGAAAATTACTACGCAGTTCGCTAATCGCGCATATACCGCTGAACAGGTTCATCGAGCATTACGCAACGCCGGATTAATCCCCATTGCAGAATATGACTGTTTTACTTTAAATCCAGGGTCAACATTTAGTTCGCGAATTATGTATCTTGCTCGAAAAAACCAGATGGTTTGAAAGAATCGCTAGCGGATAGTGTTATTGTAATTGAGAGAAGGCAGATTAAAATAATACACGGCGGCTTCTTCGTTCGTTGCATACCAGACGTTTCCAGCAGTTTCGGTATCAATAAAAGTCAGGAATTCATCTAACCATTGAGCAAGCAACCCGTTCTCATATCCATCACGAATAAACGGGTCGTGGAAACAGAGACCGAAATATCCTGGATACCGTTTAGCGAGGTTCAAAAACCGAGTTTTCGCTTCGTCCAACGCTTTTTGATAGGTTGCGGTAGTTAATCCCCAGGTAAACTCATCGGAACACGGAACCTCGATAACTTCACGCCGGCGATAGGGATAATGATTATCTCCCTGCGTGATGAACCGAAATCCAGCAGCAGTAACCGCATCGTAGTTTGGCGATGCGATTTCGTCATCAGACCCAGGTCCACAATAGAATAACGGACGACGCCCTAGTTTTTGTTCAAAAATCGTTATCCCCAATTTCAGATACTCAATCCGTTCTTTGATAGATAACCGGCGAGCGGAAGTGTTACAGCAGAATTCATGCCCACTACTTAAACACAGCGGACAAATATGGTTATATCCATGCATAATCACGCAATGTCCTCGGGCGATAGCACCGTTCAGTTGTTCAACCAACCGGCCATCATCATTCTGTGGTTCGATAAGCCGATGCGGAACAACCGCAAGCGTTAATTTTGCGCCATGACGTTCCGCTGTTTGCAGGAATTTCGACCAAGATTGACCGTAAGTAGTTATCCGGGACTGCATATCATCAATCCGGAGCGTAACGCAGACATTCGGGAATTCCTTTATCCGATACGGTCCTTGGTCAGCAGCGGTTCTGGCCGAACATATCGTCACATAAACAAATAACCAAATGAACCATAGAACAGAAATAGACTGAGATTTCATTACAGCCCATGGTTGTTTTGCGGTCTTTCCGCCAGCTGGACGAACGTTACGGTTGCGGGTGAAACTTATCGCAAATTTAATTTCCATTTAGAGGAGTTTCTCTTTCAGAATTTCTTTCACTTTTTCAATCGGAACACGGATTTGTTCCATCGTATCCCGATCGCGGATTGTAACCTGTTTATCTTCTAGCGATTGCACATCTACCGTGATACAATATAACGTCCCGATTTCATCTTGGCGGCGATACAACCGACCGATAGACGCGGTATCATCGTATGCCGTCGGAAAACAAGGACGAAGTTCTGCAGCGAGTTTTTTCGCGAGTTCAACCAGTTCCGGTCGATTCGCAAGCAGCGGGAACACCGCAACTTTAATCGGTGCTAAATCTTTATGCAAACGGAGGACTTTTCTTTTTTCCCCACGGACTTTCTCTTCGTGATAAGCATCAATTAAAAAAGCCAGCACTGATCGATCAACCCCAGCTGATGGTTCAATAACATACGGTGTTATATGTTGGTTGGTTTCCGGGTCGAAATACACTAGATTGACTCCGCTCACTCGCGAATGATTTCTTAAATCGAAATCCGTTCGGTTCGCAATCCCTTCTAGTTCTGACCAGCCCATCGGGAAGAGATATTCGATATCAGTACATGCCGCAGCATAATGCGCCAGTTCTTCTTTCTGATATACATACGGCCGGAGATTCTCCGGTTTTATTCCAAGATTAATATACCAGTTCATTCGATCAGCAATCCATTTCTGATGCGCTTCTTCTGCTTGTTCCGGTTTCACGAAATATTCGATTTCCATCTGCTCGAATTCCCGAGAACGGAACGTGAAATTTCCAGGCGTGATTTCGTTCCGAAACGCTTTTCCGATTTGCGCAATTCCGAACGGTAGTTTTTTCCGACTCGATTGCAGAACATTATTGAAATTAACGAAAATCCCCTGGGCGGTTTCCGGACGAAGATAGGCAACCGACGCTTCATCCTGAACCGGACCAACAAACGTTCGGAACAATAAATTAAACTGCCGCGCTTCCGTCAACTCGCCGCCACACGCCGGACATTTCGGCTGGTATCGTTGACTGTCAGCTGGTGTTTTGGCAGGAGACGGTGCTACTACGTCAGCTACATGTTCGCCGTGGATAGTCGCTTTGATTCCGACTTGGTCAGCGCGATATCGTTTTTTGCATGATTTACAATCGACCATCGGGTCGGTGAATTGGCTCACATGCCCGCTCGCTTCCCATACTTTCGGATTCATAATGAGCGCCGCGTCTATTCCGACCATATCATCTCGTTCTTGCACCACAGATTTCCACCAGGCACGTTTAACGTTGTTTTTCAATTCTACTCCGAGCGGACCATAGTCCCAGAATCCGCCGAACCCGCCGTAGATTTCGCTACTCTGGAAAATAAATCCACGCTGTTTACATAATGAAACTAATTTATCCATTTCAATCATAATGATATCCTCAAATTCCTTTATATGCAGCAGAGCAGTTTGTTGTTATCAAGCTAAAACCAAACCGTGATTCCTGTTGATTATTAGACTAATTATTATAGCAAAATTTTAGCGGAGTTACGGAATTATTATTGGATAAACGGTTTTGTCAATTAGGTTAAGCGGTGCGGGTTGTGGTTCTACAATGATGTGGGCGTCGAAAGATAAGAGTTAATCGGAGCAATCTTTGTTTTTCAACCTGCGTAATCTATGTTTACCGAAATACCACATGGGCACCAGTGGTTATAGAATGAGCGTTTGCCCAACCAGCATTAACTTCCAGAACATAATTCACTGGTTCCGGCGATTGGAATCGTTGTGGCGGAGAAGTGGTCGATGCGGAATGAACGATACCAACAACCCGATTTTCACGAATCCAAATGATATCTATGGGGAACCGCATTTCATTCATCCAATACGATCGAATCGCAGAATTCGGGTAGATAAACAACATCCCATAGTCTGCAGGGAGCGAATCGCGATAACTCAATCCACGACGTCGTTCTTCTTGCGTCACTGCAAGTTCAACGGTTACCGGATGACCGTTAATGATCACCTGGGATATCGGCGGTGATGTGGTTTTGCATCCAATCAAGAGAAAGAGAAGTACCACGCGGCTAAAAACACTTAATTTCATAAAGCTAATTTGCGTTAAATAAGTTTATGATTTTTTCTTAAGAGGAACCAGTGTGGGTTAAACCCACACTGGTTCCTCTTCGGTTTGTAGTCCCTTAGGCATTAGGAACAGGACATTAGGATTTCCTATGATAACGTAGCGAACCCGGTGTTCGGTATCGGTATAAATCTTAGTTAAAGGTTCAAAGAGTTACATAATTTAATTATAGAATAGTTACGAGCTAGAGTAAAGAGTCAAGAGGTAAGAAGAACCTTCTTGCGATTCCCCGAGTAGTTATTGGTGGATAATCCTTGTTTTGGTAAACTTTCCACTGAAACTAATTAAGGGAAAACATCCTCGTTCGGTTGGCAGTATTTCAATCCGCATTTGATTATATTTCGATTTTCATATTTACAAAAACTGTCCTTTTGGTCTATGCTTATTGTAATGAAACGAACATACAAACTGAAGAACTAAAAAACGGAAGAATAAAAAGGATAATATTATCGGGATTCAATGGTTCTTTCGTTTTTTGAAATTTTCGTTTACTTGATACGTAAAGAAGGTGTTACTTATGAAATTTGCTGCAGCAAAAAATATCCGTGCACCTGCGGTAGCGGGACAATTTTATCCTGATGATGCCACCGAATTGCAGAATGAGGTGAAGGAATATATCGAACAGGCAAAACTCCCCTCGTTTCCCGGTGACCTGCTTGCCTTGATTTCGCCACATGCAGGATATATTTATTCCGGTCATGTAGCTGGATATGCCTATAAACCGCTGGTCGGAAAGAAAATAGATACTGCGATTATCGTCGGATTAAGTCATCGGTATCCGATTAGCGGTGCGGCGCTCTGTGAAACCGGTGCGTTTGCAACTCCGCTTGGTATGGTTGAAATTGATTCTGAATTAGCTGGGCAATTGATAAAAAACAACGGTTCGATAACAGTTAATCCGGCTGCGCATAAATATGAGCATTCGCTGGAGGTACAGCTACCATTCCTGCAACAGGTAGCGCCGGAAGCGAAAATTGTTCCGATTCTTATCAATGATTCGGATACCGAAACCTGCGAGTCGGTTGCCACCGATATTTCCACCGCAATTGCGGCAACGAAAAAATCAATTGTTCTTATCGCTAGCACGGATTTAACCCATTATCCGGCGTATCGCTATGCGGTTGAAGTTGATAACGCGGCAATAGAAGCGATACTCGCGCTAGATGTCAAACAACTGGATAGGATAACCGATACCTGGCTCGGAAAAGGGATTCCGAACCTCCATTGTGTGGTGTGTAGTGAAGCGGCGGTGAAAGTAGTCGTCCTAGCTAGTAAACAGCTCGGAGCGAACCATGCGACGTTATTGAAATACGCTAATTCCGGCGATGTCGCAATAGGAGATAAATCGCAAGTGGTTGGATATGCAGCGATCGCGATAACTAAAGCTAAGTAATGATTGAACAGATTATCAATCAGATTACCCCGATTTAATCTCTACAATCAGGTCTTAGAATCTGTGGAATCTTTTTATGGTTATGAAAAATAATGAAACTAGAATTGAACCACCAGTATCAGGTAGTCCGGCTTTAACAGAAAAAGCGAAAAAAGAATTGTTGCGTATCGCCCGAGAAGCGATTGAAAGTTATGTTCGCTTCCATCGGGTACCAGAACTAAAAATATCCGAACCAGAACTCCAGCAGAAACTCGGCGCGTTTGTAACCTTAACAATTCAAGGGCAGTTACGTGGTTGTATCGGTCGGTTCGAGCCGGATATGCCAGTAGCTGAAGTAGTGCAACAGATGGCACTGGCGGCAGCAACTGACGACCCACGGTTTTCTCCGGTTACTCCGGATGAACTGCCTAAAATTAGAATTGAAATATCGGTGTTAACCCCGCGAAAAAAAATCCGCGATATCAACGAAATCCAAGTCGGTAAACATGGACTGTATATTACTCGAGGCTGGCGTGGCGGAACATTATTACCGCAAGTTGCTACGGAATACGGCTGGTCGCGCGAAGAGTTTTTACAGCATACTTGTTATAAAGCCGGATTGCCACCGGATGCTTGGAAAGATAAAGATACGGAAATATTTATTTATTCTGCCGAAATCTTCCACGAACCCTAAACTAAATTCTTATTGAACAGGAGAAACGATTTTAGAAAATCACTATTCAGCATTCAGCATGTAGCATGTATTGTTTTGTTTCGATATGCGAAATTCGGATTTGTTATTACACTGACCACATTAGTTCTTCATAATTCTCCGCAGGGACCGTAAACTGGATAACCCCGTTCGCCGGACAGCGTTGAATGTTTATCTCACCATGTTTAATCAACACCTGGAGTTGAACGATATCGCTAGGGCTTGCGTCTAAATCGGTAAACGGAATCCCAAGTTCAATGATTTTATTTACCGCGACCGAAGTCAATTTTTTCTGTGGATTCCATCCGCCATTGTTTGGGATATATTCCCAAACCGTCGCTTCACAATGCTCGTTCGTCCGACGAACCGTTAATTCGAGCATTTTCCGTTTTGGCTTGAAGAAATAAATTAACGTGGTGATTTCGCTAAACTCAGCACTACATAATGCAAGGTTGGTATCAATTCGCAGGTAAACATTCGATAAATCAAATCCACAATATATCGTTTTTACAATACTATGGGCCGGTTCCATTGTCCCGCCGCTGCGGCTAACTTCATATTTTCCAGCGTTTAGCCATTCATAATAATCGGTGACTTTTCCATCCAGTTTCGGTTTGGTTAATCCGACCGGCAGAGAAAAAAGTTGTTCTTGAACGCGTTTAATCGGTACCGCAACCTGTGGCGGGATATCGCGACCTAATGCGGTATAGATATTCCCAATATGCGTTCGATAGAGCTGGTCGAACTGTTCATCTAAACTCGAACTATGTTCTGTTCCATACCACCAATTCCAATCACTCCCTTCTGCGATCAATAGCGATTTCCAAGCGAGTGCAAGATTTTCTGTTCCGATTTCGTTCGGATTCGCTGCCGCATATACTTGTCGAGCTTCCGCTAACATTTCCCAAGCAGCATTATCTTCTTCTGACCCAATCCAAATGGCAAAATTACTATCTATCCAGGAGCCAGGATGAATTTTATGGAGCCGATGTACCGGCGGATGCTGCGAAATAAACTCGTTAATCGTAGTGCATCTAATTCTCGGATGGTCGTTCAGCTGTTGATAGAGCAGTTCCAAAAAATCATGACCATCATTGGGATAATATTCCCAAGCATTCTCGCCATCGAGAATAACGGTAACCAGGCGCGGTTCCGGCTCGTTTGCAACCTGGTTTGCGATTCGTTCTAATCGCGCGATGAAATCGGTTACCGCTTCTTTCGGGGTCATCTTGAAATATTGGAATCCAATAAGGTCTGACAGGGTCCGGTCGCGGAAAACGATTGCCAACGGTCGCTCTTTCGTTTCGCCAACCAGATAAGGTCGATACAAATCTGCCGGACGCAAAATGCCTTTTTTCCCAACCGCAGAATCGACCGGAGATAATCCATCTCCGAATGACCGTTGAAGTATTCCTTCATCAGTTGCCAACCAGCGAAATCCATGCTTTGCGGCTAACGAAATCACCGCATCTGAAACCGACCCTTCTGAAGGCCAGAGCCCGGCTGATGAACAACCGAATCGCTCCTGATAAAACTGCAAAGCAGAAACGATTTGTGCTTCTGCATCTTCCGGATGGATAAACCGTATTTCTGGTAGTTTTATATTCGGTTGGCAGTGTTTAGCAATTTCGGTATCGCAGAGGAGCGGTAATATCGGATGATAATAAGGCGAGACGGAAACCTCAATCTGTCCGGTATCCTGCATTCGCTGATACAGTGGCATAATTTCACGCAATATTTGGAGTTGTTTAGTTAAAACGAATTGTTTATCTTCTTCCGAGAACCGTCTCGATTTTTTGATTAATTCTGCCAGCGCTGGGTCGCGTTGCCGATGGAGCGGATCAAACCAGACGAGATTGAACCAGACCTGTAAATCAAGATAATCTTGTTTCGAAAAATATCGAATAACGGATTTAACCTCTTCTTTTCCGAGATACCGACCACGTCGGTTTAAGAGTTCCTGATACCGTGGATAAGGGTCAACCATCGTTTGCCAGTTAGCGAAAAAGAAATTTAACAGCAGGAATTCTTTATCTTCCGGAGTAAGCTCTGCCGCAGGTTTCCGGCTTAATTCAAGGAAAATATCGGTTTCGCCTTGCTCGGTATATAACTCAATTTGTTCTATCAAACTCGGCACCAGGTTAAAATTCTGTTTAACGTTCGGGTATGATTCCAAAATCGCTGGCATATCGTAATAATCTTTAATTCCGTGTAATCGTACCCACGGAAAAAAACATTTTCTACTGATTACATCACGATAATACGGTTGATGCATATGCCAGAGTATAGCGAGATAAATAGGTTTGGTAGTCATATTCCTAATCTGAAAACCGCTTAAGGTTAATATGTACGAGCAAAAAAATATTTGTTCTTTTCGATATCAAGTGTGATTGAATATTATAGCAAAAAGAACCAATTACGATAGAGAAATCTTACCGTTTGTCCATAGGTAAATTAATTTCGGCAAAAGTTCACCAGCGTTCCCTTGGAAAAATAAATCAATAAACAGTACATTCGCTGGTTTCTCTTTATTAATTCCGATGGTAGTTGCGCCATGAGATTTTGCCAGTGACAATAGTCCTGCTGCTGGATATACCACCCCACTGCTTCCGATAGCGATAAATATATCGCAACGTTCCACCGCAGCGTATATTTGTGATAAAAATAACGGTTGTTCCCCGAACCAAACCACGGCTGGACGTAATAATCCGCCACAATGACATTTCGGTAGCAGCGGAAGGACACCTTCTTCATATCGTTCTGCATCACATCGGGTACATCGAACTTTTAATATTTCGCCATGCATTGGTAATATTTTCTTCGATCCTGCGCGTTGATGCAGATTATCCACATTTTGTGTGATGAGAAGAAAATTCGTTTCCGGTAGATATTGTTCTAGTCGGACAAGAGCATAATGTGCCGGATTTGGGGTGGCAGAACGAACCTGATTTCTTCGCCAGTGATAAAATCGCCAGACGAGTTCCGGGTCACGCGCAAACGCTTCCGGGGTGGCAAGTTCTTCCGGCCGATAATTCTCCCATAAACCATCTTTATCTCGGAAAGTTTTTAATCCCGATTCGGCGCTAATTCCTGCTCCGGTCAGAACAACCACCGATGTAGTTTGCGTTATCGTAATCTTTTGTTCTTCAACCATACCATTCTCAGGCTTTTATTAGTATACATTACATTGCATTGGTTTTCCCAGCTATACACCATACATTTCACTTGGTTTTGGCCGAGCGATGTAAAGTTTGAGTCTTATTAATCTATTAACCTTCAACGAGAGTTAGGTCGAAAATCTCAAGTAATCCTAAACAATTAAATTTTCTTGACTTACATTTCAGCTTGATGTAAACTATATAATATAATAGGGCTCTGTTCATATACCAAATGCCGAGAAATAAAATAATCGTATAATTTAATGAATAATTTTATAGTTAAAAGAGAGTTTTTCTGGCGAACTGTTGCCTTAACGGTACTAATTTTTGTTTTAAGCACTGTAGTGATATATACCGCTTGCTGGCTCGCCCGAGAAGAACTAGCGTTAGTTCGCGCAAGTGCAATTATTATTGCGCTTGGAATGCTTTTAACCGCAAGTATCATCTATATTGTCTGGAATGGGTATTTCCATAGTATTCAGATTTCCCGACTTAACGCGCAACTCGAACAGCGGGTTTCGGAACGAACGAAAGAATTGCAGCAGGCAAACCAGTCTATCCAGCAGCGGGTAACCGAATTGGAAACAGTCCGTGCATTAGCCTCGTCTATTGCTTATTCCCATAATCTGGAAGAGATATTCTGGATAGCGCTTCCCAAGATATTAGAGTCAAGTAACATGGATGCTGGATGGGTGTTTATTAAAGACCGAGACCTAGGAACATATTCTTTATCATTTTACCATGGTGAGCTTGCTCAGGTTTCCCAAGAAGAAGCTAGGCAGGCAGTGAATGAATGTTTATGCCCGAAAGTATTACTAGCGAAAGAAATTCTAGTAACCAATCGGGTAGGCGAATGTGTTCGGTTTACGCCGGAGTTTGTGGTTAAAGCCGGAATTGTCGGGTATGTTTGTGTTCCATTAATTGCTCGGAAAGAAGTGCTTGGGATTCTATTATTAGCCAGCACCAAGGAAATTCAGGTGTCGAAGGCGGAGGTCGAGTTGCTCTCGCTGTTCGGGAGCGAACTCGGGATCGCGCTAGAAACCGCGCTCTTATTTCAGGATTTAGAACGGCAAGCGACCACGGATGGGTTAACCGGGCTCTATAACCGTCGGCATTTAGACGAGGTGTTTCATCGCGAAGTTGAACGCGCAAAACGGAAAAACGCAAAAATGAGTATGTTGTTGATAGATGTATATAATTTTAAATATTATAACGATACCCTAGGTCATCCCGCAGGAGATAATCGGTTAAAAACGGTAGCACGATTGTTAAAACGAAACGTTCGTGCGAGCGATATCGTGGTTCGTTATGGCGGCGATGAATTTGTGGTGTTAATGCCGGAAACCGATGAAACGCAAGCGTTCTCGGTTAAACAGCGGATTGAACAAGCGGTTGTCCAATGGAATAACGAATCGGATATTGACCGGCAGGATTTAGCGTTATTTCTCAATATCGGGGTTAAAACCGCTGGAAAGGATGATGCCGATGATTTAATTGCGCTTGCGGATAAGGAAATGTATAAAGCGAAAGGAACGATTGAGCGGCGTAAACTCATTGAATTCCAAGAACGGTCTGAATCCGACCGACAGCGATATACGCTGCAGGCGGTGTTAAGTTTAGCGAAAGTAGTCGAATTTAAAGACCCTTATACGCGCGGGCATTCGGAACGGGTTAAAGAATATGCGGTAGCGATCGCGCAACAGATGAATTTATCGCGAAAAGATATTGATGAAATTGCATACGCGGCATTACTACATGATATCGGAAAAATCAGTGTTTCCTCTGCGATATTAAACAAACGCGACCGATTAACCCCAGAAGAATACCGGATTGTTTATCAGCATCCGGTCGTCGGCGAGATTATTGTACGTGATGTTGAATTATTAAGTAATATCGCAGCATATATTCGACATCATCACGAACGATTTGATGGAAATATGATTGGCGTGGATTATCCGGGATATCCGGACGGATTAAGTGGCGAAGATATTCCGTTAGCTTCGCGAATATTAGCGGTAGCGGATGTATTTGATGCAATGACGTCTGACCGGCCGTATCGGCTAGGGATTGCGCGAGAACAGGCAATCGCTGAAATGAAAAGCAGAGCTGGGACGCAGTTCGACCCGAAAGTTATAGAAGCATTTTTAGCGGTGCAAGACCGGTTAGTGGTTTCCCAGAATACTTCAGTTGGCGCAAGATAATAACCGCACGAAACAGAGAATCGGAGAGTAGATGAACCGGTGAAATTCAACAGATTTTTTCAACCCTGCCTCTAACCTCTTACCCCTACTTCAGACTATCATACAGTTATTACATCGTTCTCCAGTAAGAGTTGCTGGATAACCTGCATGGTTGAAATCTTGCCGACCGCAATTTTCTCTTCTAGTCCAAAGAATTCAACACAGGTTCGGCAGGCAAGAATTTCTATTCCAGCAGATTCGATTTTCTGTAAATGATTGAATACCGGAGAATCAGTGGTTAATAGTTTGACCGCTGCGTTCCAGCAGATAAGTTTCTTTGGCGGATTCGGTTGGTCAGGAAGTAATCGGAGAAAATTCGCCATGATCAGTTCACCTAACTGCTGGTCACCGCTGCCTAATCCAGTAGAACTTAACAGAACGATTTTTTCGCGCATACGTTTTCAAAGAATTTTTTAATCTTATTATTTCGAATCACAGAATTTATTTTTTGAAATATTCTTCACGAAGAATGCTCATAATATAGAAATCGCAAAAGTGTCCTTCATGAAACATCGCTTGACGAAGTAATCCTTCCTGCTTGAACCCCGCGCGTTCATACGCTTTTATTCCGGCAATATTATCTTTCCAAACATGAAGTTGAATTCGGTTTAATCCTAACGTTTCAAAACCATATTTTACCATCAATTGGGTAACCTCGCTGCCATATCCTTTCCCCCAATATCGGGAATCGCCAATGATAATTCCATACGTTGCGACGCGGCTAACCCAATCTATCCGATGAAATGCCGTATGCCCAATTGGAATATCGCTCTCTTTGATAACGATTGTGAAAAAAATTAACTCTTTCTCTTTATAAAGGGAACGAATAAACTCTTCTTGCCGAACCCGATTGCTCGGAAAGGCGATAAAAAATGAGTATCGCGCATCCGGATGATTCGCACAACGGCAAAATAGTTCGAGGTCATCGAGTTCCACTGGTCGTAGATACACTTTTTCACCAACGATAAATTCGTTTTTCATACTAGAAAACTCTCTATAGAAATCGCAGGGTTCGCAGAGAATTTTTTAGCCGTATAATCGCAATTATTCATACGCTTTATCATCTTCTGCGTGTTCTGCGGTGTGATTACGGAGTTAATTTCTAAGCGGTAGCACGGTTTTTCCCCATTTTCAATCCTTTTTCAACTAATGGCAGTATCTCTTCAATTTTAAACGGTTTCTTCAAGGTTCCAACATAGAGATGTTTAACCACAAACAGTTCATACGCTTGAATCGGGTCATCTAGAACGGTTGCAGTACAGAGAATAAATGGAATCGCCAGTTGTTTCCGATGTAGTTCGTTTGCTACCGCCAACCCGCTATCATCCGGCATTTGGATATCAAGGAATATCAGGTCAGGGTCAGATTTATTAATTTGTTCGATAGCATCTTTTGCGTTGCCAGCGGTGAGCACCGTATATCCAGCGGTATCGAGTACCTGTTTGATGACTGTTCGAATATCCGGTTCGTCGTCAATAATCAAGATTTTTTTTGCCATATGCTGTTCGCCTCCTTTATCTTAGACGGGGTTACCAGACGGAGTCGCTCCGCAGTCTGGTCAAAGAGGTTATGGTTTATTTATTCCTGCTTTATTTCGAGCGTATCGAAATATAATCCCGCAGAGTTGTTCCCTCCAGGATTGATTCCAACTAATTGGACGGTATTATACTGGCTGGTGGATTTAAATACAAACCGTAGCTGCCGCCATTGTCCGGGAAGCCATTTTCCTGATTGTAATATTGCATTCCCGCTATCAATAATTTTACCAAAATCAGCAGTAAAATCATAGAGATAGAGATATACTTTTTGCGTTGCATTCATCACCGACGCATCGCTATATACCCAAACCGAAACCAATGTGTTACGATTCGTTGTAGCAAAGCCGAACGAATAGCTCGCTTTTCCTTTCTCGCCACTATTCTGAACTAACCTTAACGTTGATGATGCTAATGACCATATCCCTGACGAAACCGCATCGCCATAAATCTGATAAATCCATCCAGCGGTACCGGCATCAAATCCATTATTGATTATGACTAAATTCGGTTGCGGCGCTCCGGGTGACACGCGAATATAATCGCAGCATAACGCCCCGTCTCTTCCAGAATTAATTGGATTAATGGCAACCAGTTGAACTCCAACCAGGGTGCTTTGTGTATAGAACGAGATTTCGATTTCTTGCGGAATCCATGCGTTAATAAAATAACCCGTTCCTGGCTGAATTACCAAATTGCCAGTAGCAATGATACTAGAATCATTGGCGAGCTCCTGAAGATATAAATAAACTTTTTGCTGCTGGTTGACCGTAGTAATAGTTGTCCATACTTTTGCTTTTGCGGTATACCAGCCGCTGCTCGGAACCGAAAAAACTTGAGTTAATTTCCCTTTCTGACCGGGAACCTGTTCAATAGCAATATATTCATACGTTGTCTCAACAATTAACGTTCCGGCACTATCAGCATCGCCATATTTTTCGAAATACCAGCGGGTCGTATCGCTGCCTGTAGTAAACTCGCCGTAACTGGTAAAATTCAAAATTGGTGGCGGCAAAACATTAATATACCCGATTTTAGTTACGGTGCCACTACCATATTGATTGGTAGCGATAAGCGTAACGGTATAGTTCCCCGGTGCAGTATAGGTATGTGTTGGATTCCGAACCGTGCCTGTTGTTCCATCACCGAACGACCAGTTCCAACCGGTTGGATTGCCGGAAGATGTATCGTAGAAATTAACGGTTAACGGTGCCGTTCCTGTCGTTGGTGTTCCATAGAAATTCGCTATTGGTAACATACCCACGGTGATATAATTACTTTTCGTTGCGGTGCTAGCTCCGTTGCTATTCCGAGCAATTAAGGTTACGGTATATGTTCCTGGATTTACATAAAGATGCGCTGGATGTTGAGTTGTAGCGGTTGACCCGTCGCCGAAATTCCAAGTCCAACTAGTTGGCGAATTGGTTGAAGTGTCGTAAAACTGAACTAAAACCGGCGCTATTCCTGTCGTTGGTGTTGCATAAAAGCTCGCTACCGGAACCGGTCCATCTTCTATTTTTTTATAGCGAAGCGGGGTATAGCTAGTGTCCTTTGATAGAACGCGATAGACGACACGGCACGGTTTAACGCCGGCGGTAGATTCATAGAACATAATCTGGTTGGTGCCGGTTGTATAACAATCAAACAAGCGAACATGACTTGCCGCTTTATTAGTGACATCACCACGGAGTAAATCAGACCAATTGATGGTGGTTGCGATATTCGGTATTGTGCTCGTTGTATATCTGCCGCTCCGCCAACACGTGGATACATATCCAGAACAATCAACTCCAGCAAAATTCGAATGGACATCACCGAAAATTTTGCTATCGCCAGCGACAGCGCCCGTGCTTAATTTATATAACGCGCGCGCAACACTTTCATATCCGCCCCAGTTATAAGGTATCCCAGTATACACTCCGCCTACGGTAAAATAGTTATACGTTGTATTTGCGTTTCCGGGGATACACGTCCATCCAGCAGTAGAAAATACATAGGCATCTGCGATGACCGTATCTCGCAGAATCGCCGTGGCTAAACTAGGGAAAAGTATACTGGTTAACGCTAGAATCAACAATAAACTGGAAATGGATTTATTTAATTTCATCGGTTCACGATTCATGTGACATGGATAATTGAATATTACTAATTCTGTTTTGAATATTTAATTATCCTAACCCCCTTCGGTATAATATGCATTTGATAAATATTTCCGGCAGCATCTACTTCCAATTTCTTATATACTGTTGCAAAGTAATCGTTCGGAACCTCGACCACCGCAACTAACTTTCGGTCAGAATTATATTTCCAAACTTCAAGATGTAGTATTTCATTTACATCGGTTCGTTCTATTTCAGTGTAAATATTTCCTGCGGTATCCTGTCCTAAAAAGAGCACAGCGCCGAATTCGTCTTCAGTTGTCATTGAAATCGAACCGACCGCAGAGTTGGTGATGCCATTTGTGATAATTATATCCGCTTGATGGGCGTTTCGCCACTGCATTCGGTATCGGTTCTTATCTGTTTTCCCGAGATATCCTATTTTCACTTCTTTCACCAAGGGAGTCGGGGTTTGACTGATCAAGCCTGAGTTGGAGATAGTTGCTATCGGATGCACCCGCTGGTCAACCCGATTTACCACCAGATTATTTTCAGCATCAACAGCGATCCCTTGCGCATATCCTTCAATGAGCTGGAGTTCATCCGCGAGTTTGATGGTTTTAATCAACTCGCCTTTTTTTGAAAGACACTTCACCTGTTTAGTATAACTATCTAACAGAAAGATATTTCCGAAAACATCCGTACACAATGCGTTCCCAATTAATCCGGTTCCGATAATTTTTACAAAGTTCCCTGCTGGGTCAAACTGCTGGATTCGCTGGTTGATGAAATCATAAATATAGATATACCCGAAATTATCTACGGTAAAGGTTAAGGGACCAACGGTTTCCAGTTCAGGTCCTTGTTGTAGACCAAATTGGCCGGGTTCCGAACCCCAGGATGATTGCAGGATTATTTGCGACTGATAACTTTCCATCTGGGCAGTAACATTACCAGCGTATATCCCAAGAAGAAAACAAATAATACAAAGGACGAGTCTAATTTGTGGCATTCAATGTAGCTCCTTTTCTTTAATATTTGGAAACATGACCGTGAAACCTAGAATAATAATAATTTACCGAGTTAAATCCCGCGCTAAACGCTGTTCGCTTGATATCGTAGTAGCTATGTAGCAATATTTTAACTAATTAACCACTTCACTTAAAGTATTACTATAGCTTGAGCTGAGATTGATTGTCAACTAATATTGGTTCTAAATAAATTTTAAATACCCAGCGTAACTCAGTTTAACTCCGGCGCAAATTCATAAACCAAATTCTAGTTTGTTTTTCGCAGCGAGATAACAGGACTGCACTATTCGCTTAAACTTAAGAATTAAGTAGAGCTGATGACCATTGTGTATTTAGGTATCCGAACCCTTTGTTCCAGTCAGGTAACGATAAAACTTTTGCGATTTGAGTTGTCCTTCCAGATGATAAGCGATGTGATTTAACAATAAATCGAATAGAGGTCTCCCTTGTTTTCGATCAATCTTTAGCTGGATAACTCGTGGAAATCCAAACCGTAACACCTGTTGATAAAAATAAATCGCTCCGCGCGAAATCGGCTGTAGCGACGTTCCATCATTTTTGCCACCCTTTTTTTTACGACAAGCGGAACAAACCAATCCACCTCGGTTAACGCTATACATCCAATTCTGCTCTGTTTTCTTATCCGATACCGTCGTTCTACAGACAAGACATCCGGTTAACCACGGCGCAAACCCGACAATCTGCAATAATTTAATTAAATGGATTAACGTATACGAATGCAAATCTACTTTTTTCTCAATACCATTCAGGTAATTGACACATAACTCGAATAATTCCGCATCCGGTTCGTTTTCACCGGTGGCACGGTTTAGCAGTTCAATAAATAATGCACTATACGTTAACCGTTCAACTTCTTCCCGCAACCGCTGATGGAAACTAACGATTTCCGTCTGGGTTAACCGATAGAGTTCTTTTGGCCGTTTACCAAACAGTGTAATTTTTAGATGGGCGAATAAACTTAACGACGGCGCAAGTTTACTCGTTGGTTTTCGTGCAGATTTAACCACCGCGCGAACCTTTCCCAGTTTCTGGGTATATAACGTTACCAGTTTATCATATTCCAGAAAATCAACCACCCTGATAACAATAGCTTCTGTTCGATGAAGAGACATAACTTAATAAAAATAAAAATACACCAAATCCGAATACCTCAATCTTCATTCGCGTTATGCTTTTTGAAGTTTTTTCTTGCGACTTTTGCGATTAGGTTTAGTTATCAATTCGGGTTTCGGATTTGCCGCTACTTCGTGCATCGCTCCGGTACGGTATCCTTGTAAATCTAAGGTAACGAAAGTAAACCCGAGCGATTTAAGCTTCGTGCAGATTTTCTGCGCCGTCTTAGGTTCAATAACTTTTGGGAAATCAGCGGGTTCGATTTCGATACGCGCGATTGCGCCGTGATGCCGAACCCGAACCTGTTTAACCCCGCACTCGCGAAGAACCCGTTCTGCCGCATCTACCTGTTGTAGTTTCTCGATAGTTATCCGTTCTCCAAACGGGATTCGTGAACTTAAACAAGCGAACGACGGTTTATCCCAGGTCGGAAGCCCGAGTTCACGGGATAACCCTCGAATTTCTTCTTTAGTCAACCCTGCTTCCTGCAATGGGCTGCGGATACCGAATTCTTTTGCGGCATTCATTCCCGGACGGATGTCAGCTAAATCGGATTGATTGCTCCCGTCGCAGACATACGCTAACCCTTTTTCTTTTGCAATCTGAACCAGTTTACGAAACAACTCCCGTTTGCAGATATAACAGCGGTTAACTGAATTCGCAGCAAACCCTTCGATATTCAGTTCTTCAGATTCAATTACTAGATGGCTAAACCCAAATTGTTTAGCCATTTGAATTGCTGATTCGCGTTCATGTTTCGGATACGTTGCCGATTGCGCAGTTACTCCGAGCGTTTTCTCCCGACCAAGCGTATCGGTTGCAACTTTCAGTAAAAAAGTGCTATCTACTCCGCCGGAATATGCAACCAAAATACTTTCCATTCCCTTAAGTATCTCTTTCAATTTCATATATTTTTTTTCTAAATCCGTCATATCGTTAGATATTATAATACAAAACACTACGCGCGACCCTAATTATTTTGCCCCTAGGCACTACCAGAGTAACTGGAGTTAAGATGAACGAGCTCGAGCTCGTTCATCCTTACTCCCTATTATTTGTTGAGACTACAATGTAATTATCTCTCATAGAACTGGTAACGTATCAGGGTTCGTTTGGCTGACTCTACTAGATTTTATGGGCAAAATCAGGCGAAAAAGTATCCTATTCTGCTCAAAACTGCTATTCTTATCCGATATTCTTATTTTTCTGTTGCAAACTATTGAATACAATGGTATTATTTAACCATAAATCTGAAGTTCGGATTTTGGATAACGAACGTTAAAAAACGAATAAAAAACGAACCGGAGATAAAGAATATTCTTCTATTTTCGATTCGGACTATAGACCGGGAGGAATATACATTATGGCATATTATGAATTTTTTGGGTTAACAAAAGAGCCGTTTCAGAGCGGACCGAGTGTCGAGTTTTTATATATGAGTCCGGAGCATGAAGAATGTTTATCGCGAATACTCGTTTCATTATCGTTAAACAGCGGATTATGTGTTACGCTGGGAGACGCCGGAACCGGAAAAACCAGTTTAAGTAATCTTCTCATCGATAAACTGATTCAGGATGGAAATACATTATTTGCGGTTATTCGACAGCCGCGAGCGAAATCAGAAATGTCGTTTCTAGAAAAAATCAGTAATGCGTTCGGAATTCCATCGTTAAATGGCAGAGCTACTCTATTACGGCTAGAAGATGGATTATTCAAATTCGTTGAACGCGAAGGATTCGAAAATAAAAAGAAGATCGTGCTGATTATTGATGAAGGACAGGAAATGACCCCGACCCAGCTCCTTCGGGTACGAGAATTACTCAATATGGAAACGGTTGACCAGAAATTGATCAATGTGGTTATCTTTGCGCAGTTAGAATTCTTAAACAAAATCAGTACGCCACGATTTAAAAACTTCCGGCAACGGGTAGCAATGTCATATATATTAAACCCGCTTGGTCCCGAAGATACAAAAGGATTGATTGAATTCCGATTGAAGAAAGCTGGCCTTCCGGAAGGGGAAACAATTTTTACCGATGATGCGATCAATGTTATTCATAGCGAAACGAATGGATTAGCGCGAGATATCTGCAAGTTAGCATCATATTCGTTGTTATCTGCATATACTCAAGGGAAGAAAGTAGTTGACGGAGACCTGGTTACCGCGGAAGTAGCGCGAATCCCAATTCGATAAAATCCAAGAGGTAAGAAGAGAAGTCAGCGGGCGGAGTATCCCGAATGTTTGACATCGGGCATCTCACTTCTGACGACTCGATTTTCTTCCAATAAGTGATACATGGCGAATAAAAGCGATACAACAAATAATACTAATACCCAACAACCGCAACAACCGCGAGCGCGTGGCGGATTCAGCGCAACCGCATTCATCAAAAAGCAGTTGCAGGGGAAGAACGCCACGGAACGTGTTCGAGAAGTAACCGAGGTTGTCGCATATCCTATAACACCGCCCTCGGGAACAAGTGAACCCGTTGCAGGAGAGAAAACTCCGCAAGGGGATATCGCTGGATTTATTCAACGGTCGCTTAAGGTAGCAGAAGAGCATCTGGCTAACGGTGCGGTCTGGGAAGCGGTAGGGGTATATCATGCGATATTAGCGTTGCAACCGGAAAATATCGAAGTCCGAAATCAACTGATCGATATTCTCTTAAACAATAATGCGAAATCGGAAGCAATTAAAGAGCTCATAAATCTTGCCGAAGCGTATCAGAAAAAAGAAGAGATAAACTCGGTTACCCAGACTTATCAACGGATATTAGAACTTGACCCAGATAATGCGACCGCGAAAACTGCGCTCGGAATCGTTACCGAAGTAATTACTCCTGAAATTACTCCACCAATGCAAGTAGAACCTCAATCAGAAACAGCGCCGGAAGCAATCTCTGCGGTTTCAGAAAGTGTTTCGGAGCCAGTTCCTGCAGAACAAGTTTTAGCGCAGGAACCAACTGTACTATCAGAATCAGAAGAAAAAATCGCAGGTCAACCATTGGAACCTGTCGACCAGATTGAGTCAGCACAACCTCCGACGGAACCGATATCCGAACCAACAATAAGCGAACCGCAACCGGTGAGTCAACCCATTGCATCCGAACCGCCGGTAGAACCGATTCCGGAATCAACGAATGGGAAACTAGAATATTATCGGAAAATCCTTGATACCAATCCCAGAGATATCCCCGCACGATTAGGATATATTAATGCTTACCTGGAAGTAGGATTAGAATTTGAGTTAATCCCGGATTATCTTTCATTAGCGGAATCATATCTAGAAACCGGTGACCTGGATAATGCCGAGAAAACCTATCGTCACATTATTGAGCTAGAACCAGGACATCCGCTAGCTATGCAAGGATTGGATGGAATAGCGAGACTCAGAAAGAGTAAATCGGTTTCCCAACCGAGTCAGTTAGAAGGAGGTATTCCGGCAAAATCGCCGGAAGAAAAACTTATCGAAAATTATCAGCGAATTCTGCAATTGAACCCGTTAAACGCAGAGATTGCGCATCGATTAGTTGAGCTCTATAAAAAACGGAATGAACCGAAACTCGCAGCAATGGAATTAACTAAACTCGCTGATGCTTATATGCAACGGAGTATGTATCCGCCGGCAATCAAAACATATCAGGAAATATTAGAGTTAGAACCGCATAATCCGGAGGTACAAAAAAAACTGGAGAAAGCGCAGGAGTTGCAGCAATCAATGAACGCTATAGAATCTGCGATTAAATCCTATAAATCCGGGTTGGACTACGGACCTATCAAACGAACGCCCTAAAGAAAAAAGTTCAATCCCCTGCTGCGGATTGAACTTTTTTCTATTCTATCATTCGAATTTTTTACTGATTTTTTTCTCTTACGGGATAGCTTTCAGCATCTGTTTCTCGTCTAACTGGAAATTAACCGAAGCAAGAATTTCATCAGTAATGAGTTGAGTTAATTTCATTCGTTTCTCGTTCATTACCCCTTCTTTAACATTATTACGAACTTCATCAAGGGTTTGCAGACGCGGTTCGCGAATATCATCAACTTTAATAATTCCGTATCCCTGTTTTAGCGGAACCGGAACGCTAAACTCGCCTTTTTTCAAGGCAAACGCCGCAGTATCAAATAAATATCCGCTCGGTCCCATAAATACCCACCCGATTTCTCCCCCTTTTTCCGGATTCGGTCCTTGCGAATATTCTTGCGCTAGTTCGATAAAATTCGCGCCGGCAGTGAGTTTACTATAAATCTCCCAGCAGGAATCTTTAGCGATACTCAGTTGCATTGGATTCTCGCGCGGTGCTTTAATTAAAATGACACGCGCAAAAATCTCTTTCTGCGTCATATACCACGAACTGTTTCTTGCATAAAATTCTTCGATATCCTTATCGGAAACAGTTAACCGCGCATCAACTTTCTGGTTAAGCATTTTATTCGCCAGTTCTTTTTCTTTAAACTCCTGAACTTGCTTTACGATGTCTGGGTCTTTATCCAGCCCTTGTATGCGCGCTTCCATAGCGAACGTTTTTATTTGCGCCAATTGGTCAAGCGACCGTTTTTGTGCATCGAGATTAGCCCACATCGGGGCAAACCGCGGATCGTTCTGGCGTAATCTCATATCATTGAGCGTGAAAATATATCGGTCTTGCGGGCGACCTTCTCGTAAGAAATCAAGGAACGTTTGCTTTTTATCGCTTTTTGTGGGAAGACGAACGATACTTAATAATATCGGATTCGATTTGTGGCTCCAACTGAATTTATCAACGAATTCAGCCAACGATTTTGCATCGGTTTTTTTCGCATAGTCTGCAACAACATCCGCTAAATATTTCTTTTCTTTTTTGCTCGTCGGTTGTGCTGTTGTATCTTGGACGCCTGTTTCTTTAGCAGTGGTTATCCCGGCGAGCGATTCCAATGCGGCGATATTTTTATAAGTGGTTACGGAATCGAAAATCCGTTTCTGCGCTTCATTTGCTATCTGCTGTCGTTTCTCAAACAGAACGCGTCCTTGAATAGCGGCTTTAGCTTTTTCATAGGGGGTTACCGCGGGGATAAATTCTTCTAATCGAACGATGTTATATCCGTGTTTGGTAGTAATAATACTACTAAATTCTCCTGGTTTCAGCGATAATGCCGCAGTTTCTATCTCTTTCAGGATTGTGTCTCTTGCAAACGGACCAGCAACCTGCCCGCGCAGCGATTCTTCCGACTCGGAATATTCTTTTGCTACTTCAACAAAATCGTTACCTTCTTTCAGTTTCTGATACGCTTCAAGGATTTTTTTCAATCCTTCCGCTTTCTCCTCGTCGGTCGTGCGTTTTCTTCTGGTATCAACGAAAATATACCGAATTTTAAATTGGTCTCCCTGCGGATTAGTAAACTCGTTTATATGGGTATTATAATAGTTACGGATATCATCTTCGGTTACCGTAGCTTTTGACAGAACTTCGCGCTGATATAGTTTATCAACCATTAACCGATCTTCCCGGTCTTCAACAAGACTTTTGAACAGCGGGTCCTGGTCGAGTTTATTTTTAATCGCTTCTGCATAAAGAACTCGGTCGCGAACCGCTTCTTTAACCAAACGTTTTATCGCTTCAGTTTCGTTCCCCTCTTCTTCCATTTCCAACCGAGTATAAGGGTCAAGCGATTTGAGTTTCGACTGTAAATCTTGACCAGTATATTTTCCGCCACGATAAGTTGCTACGATAATGTCCGCGGGAGAAACCTCGTTACTTGGAGCGGAAGCGGTCGTTGCAGTAGAAGTACTCACAGCAGTTGGTTGCACCGCCGGTTTGGGTTTCTTTTTGAACAATTGCGCTGAGACCGGTGAAATGAAACATACTCCGATAAAACCTATGGTGATAATAGAACATAATCGTTTTGGTTGAATTACCATACCGTTGTTTTAACCTCCCAGTCGGAACAGATTTGTTTTACAAAAATATTACCGTGATATAGCGGTCTATGTCAAGTTTATGACGGAACGAAGAACTATCCCATTTATTCTATTTGACAAGTATATCCTTTGAATAGGATACTATATAAGGAAAGTTCAATGAGCACATAAGAATCAGATTAGATTCGACTTATTTTTTATGACAACCGTTTCGGTAACACAACTTATTGAACCAGCAATTCAGTTTACCAAAAATCTGCTATTCACGAGTCCGGTTTCCTTTCGGAAATGGCTCAAGCTAGCCTTTGTCGCTTGGCTGGCTGGGGAAGCGTTTGTCGGCGGTGGCGGCGGTGGATTTAACATTCCTACCGGTGGACCGCCAGACCAACCATATTCCCCATCATTAACCCCTCTATGGGAATATCTGCGTGAACATATTGTCGTTATTATTATCCTGGTTGGAATCATGTTAGGACTGATTATAACGCTCAGTGTTATCTTTGCTATTCTTCGAGCGATATTCACATTTATTTTTATAGACGCATTAGCGAAAAATCAAGTAGCTATTGGACCTGGGTTCGCTCGATTTCAATCGCTGGGCTGGCGATTGTTTTTCTTTCGGTTAATTGTCGGATTGATTATTTTCTTTTTAGTTATCTTAGCAATTGCACTTCCGGTTATTATACTGATCGCTTCAGTCGGCGGGCTCGATGCTCTTAAAGATAGTGGGTTTATACCAATCGTAATAACAGTTTTAGGTATAATTATTCTCCTGCTTCCGATTATCCTTATCGGTGTATTAGTCCATACGTTTACCAACAACTTTGTAGTTCCGACCATGTATGTTCAGAATATCGGGATACTCCCTGCGTGGAAACGATATTGGAAAACATTGCAGTCGCATGCTTGGGATACGGTGAGATTCCTGTTAATGAAATTTGTACTCGGCATAGGCGGCGGGATAATTACGTTCCTGGTGGTTTTAGCGGTACTAATTCCTTTTGGAATCATTGGTTTCATCATTGGAGGAATAACGTATTTGCTGCTCACCGCTATGCACCTAGCATTAGCGAAAGTAACGATTATGGTTATTGCAATAAGCGTACCGATCGGTATTTTAATTATACCCTTGTTTCTGATTATGATATGTTTACTGTTACCGTTAGCTGTGTTCTTCCGAACGTATACTTTGCTATTTCTTGGTGCCTGCGACCATGAATTAGCGGTTTTAAAATCAGAGGGAAATAGTCTGGGGTACCCTTCATTTTCAGGAGCGGTTCCCGCAACATAACCTAACTATGAAAAACGATACTAACGTTAAATTAAGAGTTATTATTGATAAAGAACGATGTAAAGGGTGCGAGTTGTGTATAAGCGTTTGTCCCTTGAAACTTTTGGTAATGTCGGAAGAGTTGAATTCTGCTGGATACCATTATGCGGTTTTCACCGATAACGAGAAGTGTACTTCGTGCACTCTTTGCGGAACGATGTGTCCCGATGTCGCCATCACCATTTATAAATAAGTTTGCCAAAGATATTTTGGTTTATTCGAAATTTTAGATTTTATAATGTTTTCATTCGTTTGGAACCTACTCGTTTCGGCCGATTCTATTTTAATCAGTTTTGCGATAACTATTCTAGCGACTTATTATGGCTGGCAGATTTTAAAATTACTTAACAGAAAAACCAACAGTTCCTCCTTACCCAATCAACCAACGTTTAATTTAGAAAATCTCATTTTTTCTACTGGATTAGGATTCGGGTTGTTTTCCCTATTTGTTCTATCACTCGGATTATGTAATCTCCTCTATTTTCGTTTGATAGTTTTATTGCTTTTATTATTAACGCTGCCGGTTATATATAGTCTCGTGCGAAAAGCTAGAACCCTTATTCGAGCTCTCTCGCAGCCGAAATTATTGACACTTCGCGCGAGCTATTTCTGGTCTCTCCTTTTTTTGTTTATTGTTCTCATCCAATTGAATATTGCAGTAATCCCGCCGTTTGAATATGACGCGCTGGAATACCATTTCGGGGCACCGGATTATTATCTACAGCATCATAAAATCACCGCAGTTCCCGGCAATGTTTATGCGCATTTTCCTGCCAACACCGAAATGTTATATACCCTCGGAATGCTACTGCACGACGATGTAACCGGCAAACTCTTTCACTTCTATCTCGGAATTCTTGCAGCGATGGGATTATTCGTTTTAGGCAAGAAATGGTGGTCGGAAACCGTAGGGATGGTTGCTGCGGTGATTTTCTTTGCATTTCCGCTCGTTTTCCAGGTTAACCTGCAAGCGAATATTGACTTATCGCTTGCAGGATTCGCAACGCTAATGCTCCTAGCTTTTTTCAACTGGCTGCGTGATGAAAATCCGGTAGATTTAATACGCTCGAGTATCTTTCTCGGCTTTGGACTCGGTTGCAAATATACGGCGGTTTTGACGATGGCAATACCATTATTTTTAGCGTTTCTCTGGCATAACATTGTGGTTCAAAAGGATAGAACAAAATCAATTTTGTTGGCATGGTACTTAGTCGTTAGCGCTTTTCTTTTAACTCTTCCTTGGTTAATTAAAAATTATATTTTCACCAGCAACCCTATATTCCCATTATTTTACAATCTGTTTGGTGGATACACGTGGACGCCGGAACTCGCAACGAAATTTATGAACGCACATCTATCGTTTAATTATCTCAAACCGTTTTATCAGGACTTCTCCCGCATAACGATTTTAACCGTATTAGTTCTCCTGGTTACATGGAAAAAGGATACAAAACTCCGCTATCTCTTAATCTATATTTTATCCGGATATATCTTCTGGTTTTTTTTAACCGAGCATATAGAACGATTCTTAATGCCAATTTTGCCAGCAGTTGCTTTAGGATTAATTATCGTTATATATAACCATATAAAACATGAGTATATTAAATATATATTATCCGGATTTACGGTATTAGTTATTCTATTTATCGGATTGAAGTTTTTACCAGCACTTCCCCCGAGTGGATTGCCAAAATCTGAATGGCGGCGCCAGATTCTCAACGGTTTATCTATATATCCGGCAATGGAATATATCAATACTAATTTACCGGCAACCGCGACGGTGCTTTTTATTGGAGAAGCGCGCCGGCATCATCTTACTCGCTCGGCAATACTTAATACGGTGTTTGACCGATGCCTAATAGAAGATTTGGTGAAATCCGCACAATCACCCGATGAAATCTATTTCGGACTCCGCGAAATGAAAGTAACCCATGTTCTATTCAATCCCTACGAAGTTGCACGATTGACTAAATTCTATGGACCATATTTCACTTGGGAAAACGCCGAACAATACAAACGGTTTTCCACATTTTGTGACCAATATCTGCGGGTAGAATGGTCTTGGTATGCAATCATACTATACCGCCTGAAACCTTAACTACGGTATCCTGGCGCCTAAGTGGTGTTCAATAGACTGAACTAAACAATTCAAGATAGAATATTATAGGTTAGCGATATTAAAGATAGATAATTTAACCTTGCGAAACTTTTCACTTGAAAATATTATGGATAGGAGGAAATATGGGTAGAAAAAGTAGGTCAGATAAAGTCCGAGTAGGTGTCATCGGACTTGGTGTTGGGCAACATCATATTTGGGGATATCAGAAGTGTCCCAAAGCGGAAGTAGTTGCAGTTTGTGATGTAGATGCGAGTCGCGCCCAGCAAGTTGCAACTAAAGAGAATATCGCGCGCTGGTTTACAGATTATCGGAAACTACTCGAATTGCGGGATATCGATGCCGTAAGTATCTGTACTCCGAATTATTTACATCGGCCGGTAGCGGAATTAGCATTCGCTGCAGGAAAACATGTGCTCTGCGAGAAACCGTTATCGATAAACGCAAAAGAAGGAGCGAAAATCGTTCTCGCGGCGAAAAAAGCAAAACGAAAATTAATGATCGCGTATTGTAACCGCTTTCGGGGAGAAAGTCAGGTGCTAAAACAATTTATCGACGCTGGAGAGCTCGGTGATATTTATTATGCGAAATGCGGCTGGCTCCGTCGACGTGGGATTCCTGGTATCGGAGGATGGTTTACTACCAAAAGCCAATCTGGCGGTGGACCCCTGATTGATCTCGGTGTGCATGTTCTCGATTTAACCCTATGGTTGATGGGGTTTCCTGCGGTAGAATCCGTTATCGGGTCGGTGTATACACATTTCGGAAATAAAAATATTGGATTCTGGTGGCGCGGAGGGACTGCCCCGTTTGATGTCGAAGATTTAGCCAGTGCGTTTATTAAACTTAAAAACGGCGCGACCCTCACGCTAGATGCAAGTTGGGCGAGTAACATCGAAAAATCAGATGAATTTTATTCCCGGTTGATGGGAACGAAAGGTGGCGCAGAACTCGACCCGTTAATAATTTATAAAGAAGAGCATGGAATTCAGGTTGATGTAAAGCCAGCGTGTCCAAAGGTAGATGGCTTTGCCGCCGAGACGACGCATTTTATCGACTGCATTGTTAATGACCGAGAGCCGATAGCAACAGGAGAACAGGGGCTAGCAGTAATGCAAATTCTAGATGCAATCTATCAATCAGCGAAAACCGGAAAACAAATTTGTATAAACGAGAATAATCAATAAAATCAGTGATTGTATAACCATGAAAAACGGATCCCAAGATAATTGTTTCCGATATTTCAAAGGGTCAGCTGATGAAAATAGCGAACCGGAGAACCAATTTTTAACGGTTAAAGACATTCTTGCACGATACGGTCCTCCGGACTGGATTGGTACGAAACAAACTCTACTCGGGCTTAAAACGCAATGGTTCTATCAGCTTGGCGCTGGTAAAATCCGATATGTTTTCTTTGTTGATGACCAGCTTATCTGGGATTGGATTATCACCGAAGAAAAAATGCTCGAAGTCGTCTATCCGGATAACGAACTTATTTTGTGATTCCACAGATATCTAAACGATTATCCGGATGCAAAATTCATACAATCGGTGTAAGTTTCGTTTTTACTCGATGTAATTATGGATCCTATGATTGGCGAAACGGTAGGGCAATATCGATTGGTTAGCGAACTAGGTCGCGGTCGATTTGGTATAACCTACCGTGGAGAGCATATAACAAACGGAACCACCGCTGTCATCAAACAACTTTTCTCTGAGTTAACGATAGATGACCTGTTTCCACGTCGGTTTATCTATGAATCTGAAACCCTCGTTCGGTTATACCATGTCAACATTGCGACCGTTCTAGGTCTGATAGCACAATCCGGGAAATATTATATTATTTCAGAAGAAATACCCGGGTCTAATCTTGCCGAATATTTAAAACGGAAAGAGAAATTGTCTGCTACTGAATCGAGTGAAATTATCATCGCTTTATGTTCTGCGCTCGATTATCTACATAAACGAAATTACTACCACAGAAACCTCCATCCGGGAAATATTATTATTTCTAAAGATGGTAGTGTTAAATTGACGGATGTCGGCATCACCAATTTAATTGGCGAACTAGGGTTAACTAAGCTCATCCATAAACCCGAGTTACGTTATTTAGAATATCTTGCACCGGAACTGAAACAAGGGGCTGCAGCAAATCCGGGAATGGATATTTATTCGCTGGGAGTCCTGTTGTACGAACTTATTACCGGTGAACGATTTGAACCAAGGAAGTTGCATCCATTAATACCAGTATCTTTACAGCGGGTGATTGCGAAAGCAACCGCAGAAACATTCACCGACCGCTATGCTTCTATTACAGATATTACGGCTGATTTGACCGTATTTCTTGAACTTGGGCTCGCGCAGCGTATCCCACAAAGACAGATTCCTATTATCTCTGAACCAACTGTTGAGCCACAACGGATTCATCCGGCATGGTGGACAACGTGGGTGTTCGCATTAGTGGTGTTACTAGCGTTACCGTTATACTATGTATTTCGTCCGCGAGGACAGAATATTGAATCCGCAATATCAGTTTCGCGCCAAGCTCCGTTTAAGCGAGAACCCTTCACGCCCCAGAGACCCCTAGAAGAGACTGTAACAACGGAAACGACGCTAGGAGAAAAGCATTTGAAAAAGAAAACGTTAGTTCGCGAAGAAAGCGCCGTAAGTTTTGAACCAAGTCCGTTGGTTGCGTTGCCAAAAATTCAGCTGCCACGAGTCGAAATAGGTGAAGAAACAAAATATGTCGAGAGAGATAGGAAACCAGATACCCCGAAACCTTTTCTTGGAGAAAAAGGTGAATTGTTAAATATCCCTAAAGAAGATACGAGTATGATGCGGGAGACGGTTATGCCGGTTCCTTCGATTATGGTTGTAGTTCCCGCCGGTGAGTTTATAATGGGTAGTAATTCCGGACAACCGTATGAACAGCCGGAACATCGAGTTTATCTCGATACATATTTAATAGATATGTATGAAGTTAGCAATCAACAGTATAAAGCATTTATTGATGCAACTGGTTTTCCAGCTCCTTCTGGTTGGCAGAACCGAATGTATCCGGCAGGACAATCAAATTATCCGGTAACCAATATAACCTGGGCTGAAGCCAGTGCGTATGCGAATTGGGTGGGATGCCGATTGCCGACTGAAGCCGAATGGGAAAAAGCAGCCCGCGGAACTGATGGGCGGATGTATCCCTGGGGTAACCAGTTTATAGAAAATGTTTGCAATTATGTTGGTGCAAATTATCACGCTCCAGTTCCAGTAGGGATTTATCCAAAGGGAAGAAGTCCTTACGGCTGTTACGATATGGCAGGAAACGTTGCGGAATGGACTGCCGATATTTTTCGACCTTATGCCGGAAACACGGTTATTGACTCACGGGTTTTCGTTCCTGATAACTTTGTTATCCGTGGAGGAGCGTTTAATTCTCCAAAAGAAGATTTGCGCAGCTCGGCGAGAGGATTAATGCACATAACTAAAAAATCTCCTTCAGTTGGATTCAGAACAGTTAAATCACTGGGTGGAATTCAGCAGATAGCAAAGCTAACATTCCGAAATTATCCGATACAGTTTCTTCTAGCTTATCAAGAAAAAACAAGGTCTCTGCTTGCAAAATATATCGAGAGAGATTACAATAGAGACCAATGAAATTTATCTCTCGTAACATACATAACGCTAAACGGAGGAACATTTATGATATCAACCCACGTACGAGTAATCTTGTGTCCTTTGTTATGTCTCTGTGTGGTGTATTTATGCAGTTGCGATAATGAAAGTCCAATATTCGGATTAGACCAGACACCGTTAATTAAAGCGGTTCATAAAGGAGATGCAGCGAAGGTGAAAGAGTTGCTGGATCAAGGCGCGAGTCCGAACGAAGGTGATGGTCTTGGTTGGTCAGTATTAATGCTTGCAGCGAAACAGGGCGAAACTGAAATTGCGAAACTTCTATTAGATAAAGGCGCGCAGATCCATATGAAAACAGTCAATGGATGGACCGCGTTACATTGTGCTGCAGAAAAAGGAAAAACAGATACCGTTGAATTGCTGCTGAAATATGGAGCGAATATAAATGCGAAAACCGTTGCTGGAAAAACGCCATTATTACTTGCTGTTGAAAATCGGCATAAAGATACGGTAGCTCTTCTACTCAAAAAGAAAGCGGATTATCGAATTAAAGATAATCAAGGCCGGTCTCCCTTAAAAATTGCTACGGAAAAGAAAGATGCTGAACTTGTGAATCTATTAAAGAACGCCGGTGCCTGGGAATAGACCTCGGAAGTTTCCCTGCGGATGTTATAGCGAAATTTGGTCAGAACCAGTTCACTTGTTAAATGCTGTGAATGAACGTTTTACGCAAAACACATTTTCTATTCACTATTTCTAGCTCCGTATTGCTACCTTCTGTTAGAATATTATTCACATTTTGCTCAAATAATAATATTATACGAAGGAACATTCACGATATTTCGGTCTTTTCGTGGTTAGGCAAGTTATGGTAACGATTCGATTAACCAATACGTTAACTCGAATGAAAGAACCGTTTATTCCGTTGGTGCAAAATCAGGTTGGAATTTATACCTGCGGGCCAACGGTGTATGATTTTGCGCATATCGGAAATTATCGGACGTATATCTTTGCGGATATTCTCCGGCGCATATTCGAATATGTCGGATATCAGGTTAAACAGGTTATGAACATTACTGACGTTGGTCATCTAACCAGTGATGCTGATGACGGTGAAGATAAAATAGAAGCGGGCGCACGACGTGAGAAAAAAACCCCTTGGGAAATTGCAGAATATTATACGCAGGATTTTTTTGCTAATTGTGAAAAACTTAATATCCTTAAACCACATATTATCTGCAAAGCGACAGACCATATTCCAGAAATGATTGCGTTAGTTCAAACGCTGGTCGAAAAAGGATACGGTTACGAAACTTCGGATGGCATCTATTTTGATGTTACTAAATTTCCGCAATATGGAAGATTGTCCGGAATTAAACTTGATGAACAGAAAGCGGGTGCGCGGGTTGAGGTTCGTGGCGAAAAGCGGCATCCAGCAGATTTTGCGCTCTGGAAAAAGGCAGATCCCAATCATATTATGCAGTGGGATTCGCCTTGGGGAAAAGGATTTCCTGGGTGGCATCTGGAATGCTCGGCGATGAGCATGAAATATCTCGGGGAAACGTTCGATATCCATACCGGAGGAACGGATCATATTCCAATACATCATGAAAACGAGATTGCGCAAAGTGAAGCTGCTACAGGAAAACCGTTTGTTCGCTATTGGCTCCACGGTGAATTTCTGCTGGTTGACGGTGGAAAAATGAGCAAATCGAAACAGAATTTTTACCAGCTTAAAGATTTAGCAGCGAAAGGATTTGAGCCGCTCGCGTTTCGGTATTTTTGTTTAACCGGTCATTATCGGTCTCCGCTTAATTTTACTTGGGAATCGCTTGCCGCAGCGCAACGGGGGTTAGATAACCTTCGTGCAGATTTATTGCGACTACAGAAACTGCCGAGTTCTGATAACATCGAATTAGAAAATAAAATCAAACAGTTATTTCTCGACACAATCACGGATGATTTAAATATGCCAAATGCACTGGCGGTAGTTTGGGAAGCTGTCTATGCGTTAAAAGGCGATGCGCTCCGTCGAGTACTGCTTGAGTTTGATCGTGTGCTTGGATTGCACCTTGCTGAGGTTAAAGAACAAGAAGTAATAATCCCGCCGGAAATTGAAGCTTTAAAAGAACAACGAGTTGTAGCGCGAAAAGCGAAAGATTGGAAAACCGCAGATGCGCTCCGGCAGAAAGCATTCGAACTAGGATTTGTGTTTGAAGATACACCCTCAGGAACAATTATAAAACCTAAAAAATAAGCCACAAACAGGTTCCATAGAGAAGAGATTATATATATTTTTATTTATATTCCTGCGTTTTTCATAGTCCCAGCATTTAATTTTTATGAAGTTATCTGAAGTTTCATTCGTCGTTCTTGATACTGAAACTACGGGATTAAACCCAGCGTTTGGTGACCGAATAATTGAACTTGGGATGCTGAAAGTCAAGAATCGCAACATCGTTGACCGGTTTCAGAGTTTCATCAATCCCGGGCGACCTATCTCTCCGAGCGCAACCGCTATTAACGGAATTACTGATGAAGACGTGCGCTTTGCTCCATATTTTACTCAAATTGTTGACCAGTTTCTTGTTTTTATAGCGGATACGGTTTTGATCATTCATAACGCTCAGTTCGATTTAGGATTTCTCGCAGCTCAATTACGACTAGCGCAAAAGCCTATTCCGCAGAATCCGGTTTTCGATACCATTCGACTAGCGAAACTTGTTTATCCGCATCTCGGTAGTTATAGTCTCGGCAATCTAGCCACCGCGTTAAATATTACAATTCCACATCTCCATCGAGCGATGAATGATGTTGAGATAACCTATCAGATTTTTGATAATATCCTGACCAAGCTTATTCAACGAAACATTAACACAGTCGATGAACTATTGACTTTCCAAGGTGGGACGATTCCTTTTCCAAAGGGAGCAGAAATTCCATTGCCGCAAGAGCTAGAAGAAGCATTGAAAACGAACTCGAAATTAAAGATCCGTTATATCTCCAGTTCTGGAGAGGAAACCGTTCGTTTGATTGAACCAATAGAAATAAATGCGTTTTCTGATTATCTATATTTGGTAGCATTCTGCCATCTCCGCAAAGAAAAACGGACCTTCCGACTAGATAGGATAATCCAGATGCTTCCGGTGAAAACTAATGACAATAAATCTGGAATTTAAAATCCGCTAGTTCTTTTTTGCGGATTTCTTTTCCAGTGAAACAATATCAATTTTTAGTTTTTGAAAATAGACATTGCAGATCGCATCCAGCTCAGTAACGGTTTCATAAAAATCGGTCAAAACATTGGCAAGCCGTTTCTGGGAATCAAGCAGTTTTTTTCGCGCTTGAATCAGATTATCAATCGTTTCCTTATTTTCTAAAAAACTTGCTACTTTCTGCGTATAAACATTTTTCCTCGATTCGACTTCTGCGGTTAACTCTTCAGCTTGCTTCCGAAGATTCTTAGCATTATTCCACGATAAATCTACTGAATTTTTGATATTCATCTGCTGCGCTTTAATCTGCTGCAGATATTGTTTAATTTCTGCTTCCGCTTTATTATAGGAAAGTTTCAGCAGTTTTGAATCAATCCAGTTTGCGTTTACCGCAGCGCCTACATAATATCCAGATTCACCAGTTTTAGTTCCTTGACCAGGAAAATCATAGTTCGCATCAAGGTTTAAGAAAATATCCCATTTTCCCTTTTCGGCAAGAAGACGTTTCTGTTCCGCAGAATGTTTCGAAGCTTCTAACACTTTAATTTCGACATCATCTTGGATGGCAATTTTGGTCAAATCTTCTTTACTTCGCTGCAGATATTCTTTTCCATAAAAATTTTCTGTATATAAATCGAACGGCTCAATTTGGTCTAACTCAAGTTCATCACAGCCGATATTAGCTTGCAACTCAATTCTTCCGGAATGAATTTCTCCTTCAAGCTCGACAATATCCGATTGCAGCGATTGCAGCTCACCTTCGATTTGCTCTTTTTCCGCAGGGGTTGATTGCACCCGACTGGAACAGAAGATGGTCTGGAAATCGTTCCAACATTGTTTGGTTAACCGCAATTTTTCTAAATCATTTTGGAACCAGAGATATCCAAGTTGCGCCCAACGAAGGTGCCCTTTAATTTTGCTAATATAGTTTAACCGGGCGGTGTATAACTGGCTCTCTTCAAAACTCCGCCAGGTAATCCGGCTTAACGTCTGATATGAACTAAATAGCGGGATACTGATGGAAGTGCCAATAAATGGATAATGTCCCGCATTATCTTCTCCGAAATCACCTTGATGTCCGACCGAAAAAGAAAAAGAGGTACCGTTGAAATAATCTTTCTGGAACCCAATCGAATTCGAATAATTCTGGGTTCCGGATTCAAGTGTTCCGCCGCTAGTTTGAGTGAGTGTTCGGTCTATACGCGATTCGAGTTTTAAGGGAGTAAATTGGCTTAACTCTCGCTCAAATTCCTGATAGGCATATTCTGCGGATTCGAGGTCATATTTGGCTGCGGCAATGTTTGGATTGATTTGATAGGTTAAATGGATAATTGATTCAAGATTAATTTTCCGAGCTGGTATTGCGGTTGAAATGGTTATCGGTACCATTTCATTTTGCGCTAGTGTATTGGTAGCAACTAAGAGAAACATTACGGTTAATCTACGTATACTTACAATTTTCATAGAGCAAATATTATAGGGATAATTTCATAATATTACAAGATGACGATAAAGAAAAATTAACGAGAGTCAACTCGCGATAAATTTTCCCTTGTGTATTCTTCTTGCAACAAAAAACCCAAAGGAGTATCATACTCCTTTGGGCTTCAACTCTAGTCTATGAGGCGGTTAGACCAACGTTATACGTTATGGTTTAATTACTTCAACTTCAAATCGGCTTAATTCAACTGGTACACCACCTGGTCCGCTCAGCGTCCAGTCTGAAAATGAAGTTATACCAGCACGCTTAACCCAATTTGCCGTTGTATTCCGACTGCTCGCTGGATACCAAGTCCAATTCCCACCTGTACGTTTTACAAATTCAAGGTTAGCTTCAGTATATGCTCCGCCAATATTAGCGTCAGTAAAATCAGAATCAGTGTAGGTAAAGGTTATATCCGCATTTTGAATGTTTCCGTTACCGCTAATTGACCACCAACGAGATATAAAATGTTTATCTGGCGGGCTGATTTTACCCGCTGAATCTGCTGCGAAAGGATGTTTTGCATTATAGACCAAAATCGTTACGGTATCTGTTCCCACCAACGTATTAGCGGCAAGCGTGACCGGCGTATAATCGGTCGAACTATCCCAAGTACCGAGATAGAAAGTATAAGTATCAACACTGCTGATTATCCGTTGATGGATCGTATCAAACGCGATAAAGGTTCGTACCGCAGAAGTCGCTTGCGCAAACGAGTTATCCTGACAAATCACACGCCAAGAGTATAAATCGGTTGCAAGCGGTAATCCTGGCGTCGCTTGATTGTTCCCGCTAAACGAAGTTTCAAATTCCGGACTAGTGAAATCAGGATTATTATCAACTTCGAGTTTATATTCAAGCGGGTCTCCGTCCGGGTCGGTAGCATACGCCCAGAGAAATGTCGGCGTATGGTTATTCGTTTTTTCGGAATCAATCGGTTGGTTTAACGTAACCGGGTTCGGCGGTCGATTTAATAACGTTACCGACCACGTGGCTGAAGTATTTTGCGCAAGCGATGTATCCCGACTAATCACTCGCCAGTAGTATAACCCTTTTGCGAGCTCGCTACTCGGCGTTGCGGTGGTTGCGCTGCCAAATCCAGAAGTATATACAATATTCGCAAAGCTGATAGTGGTCGATACTTCAATCGAATATACAACTGGTCCGCCGTCCGGGTCGGTCGCATCGCTCCAGATAAACGTTGGGGTATGATTACTAGTACTACTTGCATTCGGGGGCGCAAGTAACGAGACTACATTTGGTGGACGGTTTAACAAAGTTACAGTCCAAACAGAAGTGGTATTCTTGGCTAGCGAGGTGTCTTGACTAATCACTCGCCAATAGTATAACCCGGTTGCTAAATCACTTACTGGCGTTGCTTCCGTAGCGCTACTAAATCCACTCTCAAATTCCGGGCTCCCGAACCCACTATCATCATCTACTTGTAGTTTATAGGAGACCGGATCACCGTCTGGGTCAGTAGCATGGCTCCAAATAAATGTTGGCGTGTGGTTAAGGGTACTACTTGCATTCGGGGGAGCAAGTAGTGTCACCACAGTTGGTGGCTGATTGACTAATATCGTTACTTTCTGTGTTGCGCACCATGCAGAAGTTGCAGTAACAAACGTTGAAATGGGATTCGTTGACGAATCTAAACTTTGCACTCGCCAATACCAATTCCCAGGAGCTAAACTGAATCCCGGCGTATACGTTGTTGCTGAAGAACCAGTAACGCTAATTTTCCCAGCGGAATTAAAGGTATCTACGGTATCCAGTTCAAAGTTATATAATACCGTATCTCCGTCTGGGTCAGTTATACTACCCCAAATAAATTGCGGCTGTAAATTATAGGTAGTCGAATTATGTAACGGAGCTAAACCGATTGGGACCGCCGGGGTTTGATTATAATACACCACAAGTTTCGCGCTCGATATCGTTGATGTTGATTGGTCGAAGGTATAAGCTGTTCGATATTTATCAGCTCCGCCTAATCCAACACGCGGTCCAATACGTATTCCGATATAGTTCCCAGAAGCATATCCCGGTTTATTCATAAATATTTGTATCAATTTATTAACCGTTAGAATTGAATACCAGGTTCCAGCGTTCCAGGTTCCGGGCGTATAATCTACCGAATCTACATTAACAGTCATACCTGCCGGATTACTGCTAGCAAACGATGGACAGTTAGCGCTATCAATTAAAAACGCAGCTAATGGCGGACCGCCAACCCCGTTCGCATAAGCGCGCATTGAAATTAAGGAATAGGTTATCGTTGCACCAATGGGGATATTTACTTGCCAGCGGAAATAGCCGGAATAATCATTATTTCCAACTCGACCCAGTATAGTACTGATAGCACTATATGCGTTAACACCGGTTCGTGCATAAGTATCATCTTCCGACGTGGCTACAACATAGGTTACTGCGGTTCCGGCGAAAACGGTACTTGCCAGAACACACAAAAACAAACTAAACAATATTTTTTTCATAGTTCCTCCTATGTCTATTAGAGTTATAGTTTTGTTTCTCATTAAATGAAAAATTCCCCCCTCCTTTCATAACTAACCTTAATATATTATGCTTTTTATGGAGTAGTAAGACCGAACGGACGCAAGTCATTCGGTTTAACCCCGATAAAACGGCATAAAGACCTAGAAAGGTACTCTTTTTTAGTTAACGTTTTACGGCTGAAGTATTTCCGCTTCAAATCGGCTTATTTCAACCGGTACCCCGCCCGGTCCGGAAAATGTCCAATCGGAAAATGAGGTTGCACCAAACATCAGTATCGAGTTTTCCATAGGATTGTGTCCGATTTCCGGAAATTTATACCAAGTCCATGTTCCTTCAGAATATTTTGCCAGCTCAATATCATTTTCTGTACGCAGCCCGAGATTTGCTGCTGCTAAATCTTGGTCAGTATAATAAAATAGGATATCCGCTTTTGCTACCCCACCAGTTTGGGTGATATTAAACCATCGTGGCAAAAAGTAGGTAGATCCGAGCTGTCCTGTTGAATCGGTAGCGTTCGGATGTTTCCCATGATATACCGTAATTACAACCGTATCTGTTGCTCCGGGGGTAACGGAAATTACACTAAACGTAATTGGGGTATATTCAGTCAGAGTATCCCAAGTTCCGAGAAAATATAGATATTCTCCCGGCATGTTAATGGTGCGGCTTTGTATTGTATCGAACGCGATAAACCAATGCGTTTCGGAAGTATTCGTTGCATTAAACGTATCTTGACTGATAGTTCGCCAATAATAGACATCGGTTGGCAACCAGAACTTTAATGTTGTTGTCGTGTTGAAACTAAACGCAGAATCGAATTCTGGTGAGTTAAAATTGTTATCGTTATCAACTTGGAGCTTATATTTAACCGGGTCACCGTCGGTATCCATAGCTAGACTCCAGATAAATTCCGGAGAATGATTATTGGTTTTCAGTCCATTTTCCGGCGCTAGCAACCGCACCTGTTCCGGCGGTAGATTGCCTTTATATACCAGAAACATTCGATATTTTGCTCCGACCTGTCCCGATGTGCTGTTGATAAATGTTACCCGGCAATAATGGGTGCCGATGTCTCCAATCCCGGCGCTCCGATATTCAACTGTCGTTGAATTTCCGATTCCGGAAAGTAATACCGTAGAACAGCTTAATACCGTCGAGCTTGCAGACAACCAATGAAAAATGACTTTTACAACGGAACTATCCAACACCGTTACAGTAGCATAGGTTGTACCATGCTCATAAGGGATCTGAACAGGATTAACAATTAATACACCTGACCCCGCTTGTCCTGGTTGGGTAACAGTTCCTGGTGTAAACTGTGGATCAAGCGCTGGATCATTATATTCAAACGGAAACACGTTCGGATTTGCGCTCGCTGCTGCATGGATGATATCAAGTGGATTTCCGATATGACTCAATTTACATGCCATCTCGATAAAATTATCATTATCTGCTCGATTATATAACATATCGTTGTATCCATAAGATGGCGGCGAGGGATCGAACCTGGTGCTCCATCGGGTATCGTTGCCAAAAGTCGTCCAGACGCAGAGCACCGATTTCGTATCACCTTGCGTCGTGTTATACAACAAATATTCATTTATCCCATCCGCATTTACGTCGAAATAGATAAAATACCGGTTTGAAGTTAAAATATTCTGTCCAGTAACGGAAGCGCGTGTATTAACTTTAAAATACCCGAATCCGGTATTCATATTTTGCTGATATTCAATCGAAATAATATCATTTGCCGGGTCGACCACAGTAGTATTTATTCCGTCGGATAATATGGTGATATAATCACTCGTATTTACCGACGCTATATTAGGATTATAGCTTTTATAGTCGCTTGGTGTCAACGCATAGGCATAGGGTGAATACATAGAAATGACACCCACCAATAGCCACAATGTTAAAGATGATATTATATCCAGTTGATATATTTTTATTTTTATGTCCATGCAAAAAACACCTCCTATTATTTATAACATTACTTAATTCTTCAATTTTTTATAACGGTATTAAGGTTGAATTATATGGTATCTTATATTTATAGTCAATCGGGGAATACCTGAACTTTCGCTTCAAAAAACCCGAGCTTTCCCTAGTTCTTAGAATATATTAAAAGTGGTAAAAGTGATTAATAATTCAACGTAAACCTTATATAAAAGCATAATTTATACCAACCTGACCTACAGCCTGCTATATTATGCTATTTTATATAATATTCTGTATATTTTAGGCTAATTTCTGCAGAATAGCAGAGGTATTGTCTTGCGAAAATTGTTACGGTTCAGTTACATCATGTTACTTCGATTATTCAAAATATGCTGGTTGCCAATAGGAAAGAAAAACTTTGGAAGAACTAAGAAGGAGACTTATAGTGGCGCTACGATGAACGAGCTCATAGCTCGTTCATCGTAGCGCCTTTAGAGAAACCACATTCCGTATTGATTAAAAAATTTGATTTGATTAATTACAGATTTCTTTAATCCGTTTGGTTAACAAGGGGACAACTTCGAAAAGGTCACCAACAATACCGTAGGTGCAATGATTGAAAATTGGTGCGTGCGGGTCGCGATTGATAGCCACAATGGTATCCGAACTTCCCATACCAGCAAGATGCTGGATAGAGCCAGAAATACCGACTGCAATATAAAGTTTTGGACATACCGTTTTCCCAGTTTGGCCAACTTGATGCGAATAGGGTATCCAACCGGCATCAACGGCAGCACGCGATGCACCGACAGCTGCATTTAATAGAATCGCTAATTCTTCAATCAGTTTGAAATTTTCTGCTTTCCCAAGTCCACGCCCGCCACTAACAATAATATCTGCTTCTTCAAGTTTAACAGTAGTAAGCGCTTCTGCTACTTTATGAATCAATTTGGTTCTGCAAGGAAGTGGAGCCCCGATCGGTTCAACGATAACCTGTCCTGTGCGTGTCGGGTTTCGCTCAGCTTTTTTCATTACTTTATGTCGAACCGTTGCCATTTGCGGCCGTTTGTTTGGGCACTTAATAACCGCCATTAAATTTCCACCGAATGCCGGTCGAGTCTGAAGAAGAAGTTTTGTTTCCGGCTCGATGGCTAATCCGGTACAATCAGCAGTTAATCCGGTATAAAGTTTAATAGCAATTTGCGGAATAAACGAACGACCAATATTCGTTGCACCAGTTAACAGGATAGACGGTTTATATTTGACTACCAACCGTTTCATCGCTTCGGAGTATGGGTCATCTTGGAACTCCTGGAAAATCGGGTCGTCCATATAATAGACTTTATCCGCACCATAATAAATCAATTCTTGCGCCTGTTCTTGCATTCCATAACCGAACAAGACCGCAGCAAGTTCTTCTCCGAGCTGGTCGGCAAGTTTCCGTCCTTCACCGAGAAGTTCATAGACTACCGGTTGAATTTTCTGCTCCCGTTGTTCTGCAAACACCCAAACCCCTTTATATGCATCAGTCGCTACCGCAGGTTGAGATAGTTCTTCTTTTTTCAAGTCAATTGCATCGAATTTACATTCCGGAACACAAGCACCACATAGGGTACATTTATCCAAATCTATAATCACCACTTTTTTCGATAACTTACGCGTCGTCGGCGTTACCGCAGAAGAAGCAGGAATCGCTTCCGGTACCGAGTCCCGGTCAACCATTTGCATTGCGCTAAACGGACATACTTTCACACATAACGTACATCCGGTACATTTGTCAAAAAGTATTTTAATACTCATATAGTCGTATAAATCCTAAAGTTAAAAAATTTAAATTTCAAACAACATTGCTAAATTATTTTTTGCTCACGTAACTTTGATATCAGCGTTTCGACCTGATGTTCAATTGTTCCGCTTAAAATTTCACCTTTTCCTTTCGGTTGCGGCGTGAATATCCGCGTGACTAAGGTCGGTGATCCTTTCAATCCAATTTCATCCGGATTAACCGCCAAATCGTTTGCGGTAAAAACTTTCGGTTCAAATTTTTTTGCCCGCATAAGCCCTTTGAGCGAAGGAATCCGCGGTTCATTAATTTCTTTAACTACGGTGATTAACGCCGGTAGCGGCATCTCGATAACATCATATCCTTCTTCCATCAGCCGTTGGACTCGAATGATTCCATTGTTAACATCTTCTACTTTTTTAACATACGCTACAAATGGAATCTGCAGATGTTCAGCTATTCCTGGACCAACCTGAGCTGTATCTCCATCCATCGCTTGTTTTCCGCAGATAATCAGATCGATATTTCCGAGTTTTCTGATAGTTGCAGCCAATGTTAACGACGTTGCCCAGGTATCAGACCCAGCAAACGCTCGGTCTGAAACTAATATTCCCTCATCTATCCCCATAGAAATTGCAGTTCGTAACGCTTCTTTTGCTTGCGGTGGTCCCATCGTGATGACTGTAGTGGTTCCGCCGAACCGCTCTTTCAATCGAATCGCTTCTTCGATTGCATACATATCAAACGGATTCACTATACTCGGAACCCCATCACGGATTAAGGTGTTAGTTTCCGGATTAATCCGTACTTCTGTAGTATCAGGCACTTGTTTTATACTCACGACAATATTCATAGTTAAAACCAACTGAAAAACGTAAAAACATAAGAACGTCAAAACATACCTGCGAAATCTTATGATATTTTCCGGTTCTTTTGTTCCTGCGTTCCTCTGTTCTATCGTTTACTTTTCCTTGCTTGCGCTTTCTTTAATTAACGCTAATGCGATGACATTCCGCTGAATTTCATTTGTCCCTTCATAGATCTGGGTGATTTTTGCATCCCGCATCCGTTTTTCCATAGGATAATCCCGCATATAACCATAGCCACCGAAAATCTGCACCGCTTCAGTAGTAACCCGCATACAGACATCTGAAGCAAACAATTTACTCATCGCGCATTCTTTCGAAACATTTTTTGCACCGCTATCAACCATACGCGCTGCTGCATATACCAATGCGCGCGCCGCCTCAATTTCAGTTGCCATATCCGCAAGTTTATGCTGAATCGCTTGAAAACTTGATATCGGTTGGTTAAACTGGACTCGGGTTCGGGCATACTCTATCGCCGCATCAAGCGCACCTTGTGCAATTCCAACTGCTTGCGCCGCGACACCAGGTCGTGCATTATCTAATGTTTTCATAGCTACCATGAATCCCATACCTTCTTTTCCAAGCACCGCGGATTTATGAACCCGACAGTTATCAAAAATCAATTCGCGCGTCGCGGAACAACGAATTCCCATCTTCTTTTCTTTTTTCCCGAAAGAAAACCCAGGCGTTCCTTTATCAACAATAAATGCGGTAGCACCGCGCGCTCCTTTCGTTCGGTCAGTCATCGCAATAATAGTATAAACTTCTGCTTCGCCGCCGTTGGTAATCCACTGTTTAGTCCCGTTGAGTATGTAATAATCGCCATCTTTCGTTGCAGTGGTTTTAATTCCCCCGGCATCGCTACCGGCATCCGGTTCAGTTAATCCGAACGCTGCAAGTTTTTTCCCCTTAGCGATGTCAGGAAGATATTTCCTTTTCTGTTCCTCGTTCCCAAAAAGAATTATCGGAAACGTACCGAGCGCGGTTGCCGCATAGCATACCGCTACCCCACCACAAGCACGCGAAATCTGTTCAACCGCTAACGATAACTCAAAACAACCGCCACCAAACCCGCCATACTCCGGTGCTATATATAACCCGAATAAATCCGCTTCTGCCATAACTTTCATTAAATCCCAAGGAAACTCTTCAGTTTCATCTAACTGCGCAGCGACTGGCGCAACTTTATCAATTGCTATCCGATACGCCAACTCTTGAATCATTTTTTGTTCATCAGTTAAAAAATAATCCATAGTTTTTAACTCCTTTTATTTTATATAGAAGAATAATTTAACATTGATATTTTTTCACCGGATTCTATACCTTTATGATTATCCCGCATTGCTTTTACCATAAGATTATCAATACGCCAGAGCTGTTTTAAGCGAGTGATATTCTGGTTATGTTGTCCACGGTAGATTGACAGTTCGTTTGCCGGGACATAAAATGATATTGTGCTGCTTGTTTGCCGGGCGCCGAACAGATTAGCCAACTGTTGATGCATTCGGTCAAACGCTATCGCTGATTTAACTAATTCACCAAATGCAGGATGGAATGGTCCTGCAATAATGGTTCCGGGTTTACCGAGTTCCGGGGTTGGCTGCAAGCCAAATCGCACAATAGGCACAGCTGATTGTTCACAGCGAATCGCTATCTCCTTACACCACGCTATAGCTTGGTCAAGAGATAACGGTTGATATTTCCCAGTATAATATAGTTCCGCTAACTCGGTATCTCGTAAAACGAGAGTCGGATGTAAACGAATAAAGTTTGGATGAACACTAAGAATTTTATCTATAGACTGCAATGCAGTTTCTTCAGAATCATAAGGCAATCCGAGCATCAAATGAACCCCGAGCTGAAATCCGGCAGAGATAACGTTTCTACAAGCAGCCAAGGCGGTTTCTGCGGTATACCCTCTTCTACTCGTTGCAAGAACCTCATTTGACAACGATTGAATCCCTAATTCAATGGTTGAAACATTATATCGTTTTAATCGAGCAAGGAGTGGTTCGTTGATATAATCTGGTCGAGTTGAAATTCTAACCGTAGCATTTTTTCCAGTCTTGCGGTTGGCTCGTTTAACCAGTTCGAGCAATTCTTGCTGCGTTGACCAGGCAAGGCCGGTAAAATTGCTGCCGTAAAACGCTATTTCTGGTTCAATCGAAGTTCGTTCTCCAGCGAGAAAAGAAACAATCTGGTCTTGGATTTCATTGTAGCTCGGACTTGACTTTATCCCGGTCACTGCCACTTGGTTACAATAGATACATTGGTTCGGACAGCCTTGTTGTGGTAAAAAAATCGAATAAATTCTAGGTTTCATTTAAAAAATTTAAACAATGATTACAGCGATAGATGTATCGCTTATAACCATTCAAATCGTTTTTCTAAGTTCTCTCCGTAATTTACGAAACCCCATCCGTGCAGCTTTTTGTTCCGCTTCCTTTTTACTTTTCCCTTTACCCATACCATAATCGAGCCCGCGAATTGTTACCTTAACCACGAATAATTTATTATGGTCGGGACCGCTTTGTCGAACCACCTCATAGCGCGGAGTAGCGCCACTTTCCGATTGGGCGAGTTCTTGCAGTAGCGATTTATAGTCCTTCGTATATGCATCATGGAGCACGGCATCCATTGTGCTCTGCAATTGTGACAGTATAAATTGTCGGGTTATTTCGATACCACCGTCAAGATACATCGCACCGACTACCGCTTCAAACGCATCGCCTAAAATGGATGCACGACTAGCGCCACCAGAACGCAGTTCGCCTTTTCCCAGGCGGAGAAATTCACCTAATTTAATTGCCCGCGCTTGTCGTGCTAATACCGCTTCACTTACCACCACCGCTTTCAATTTTGCTAATTTTCCCTCGTCCAGTTCCGGTTGCAGGTGATAGATATAATCTGAGATAATGAAATTAATCACCGCATCACCAAGAAATTCCAACCGTTCATTATCCTGGGTTACTCCCGGATGCTCTTCGTTCACATAGGAGGTATGCGTTAACGCTAGATTTAGCGTTTCCCGATTCCGAAACGTATATCCTAATATTTTTTCCAACTTGCTAAGCATACGTTCTATTCTTGAAACCGTTTAGCTAATATCGTAGCGTTATGGCCTCCGAAGCCAAGTGAGTTTGAGAGTATGACATCAACCTGTGCGTCACGGGCATGGTTTGGAACATAATCCAAATCACAATCCGGATCGGGAAATTCATAGTTTATCGTTGGCGTTAATTTATTGTTTACTATCGACAGGACACTCACAATAAACTCGACTCCACCCGCAGCGCCAAGTAGATGACCAATCATTGATTTTGTTGAACTCACCGCTAGTTTATATGCATGGTCGCCAAAAACCTTTTTTATCGCCATCGTTTCGAATTTATCATTTAAATCGGTAGAGGTACCGTGTGCATTGATATAATCTACGTCTTCCGGTTTCAAACCCGCATCCTGAATAGCAAGCGCCATCGCCCGCGCGGCTCCTTCTCCCTCAGGAGCAGGAGCAGTGATATGATATGCGTCTGCGGTCATCCCGTATCCAGAGATTTCCGCATAAATCCGCGCGTTTCGTTTCATTGCGTGGTCTAATGATTCAAGAACAACAACTCCGGCACCTTCTCCCATAACGAAACCATCCCGCTGCGCATCAAACGGACGACTGGCTTTTTCCGGTTCATCATTTCGCGTGGACATGGCTTTCATCGAACAGAATCCGGCTATTCCTAATGGCGTAATGGTTGCTTCTGCACCACCACAAATCATCACCTCTGCATCGCCGCGTTGTATGATTTTAAATGCATCACCGATCGCATGCGAGCCGGTAGCACAAGCGGTAGCAATAGCCGTATTTGGTCCTTTCAGCTTAAAGAGCATCGAAATCATACCACTTGCCATATTAATTATCATCATCGGGATTAGGAATGGAGAAACCCGTTTCGGTCCTTTTTCGAGCAATATACTATGTTGCCGCTCAAGCAAATCTAATCCACCAATCCCCGAGCCGATGATTACCCCGATTCGCGTTTCATCTTCCTGGTCTAAATTTAATCCTGCATCTTGAATCGCTTCTTTTGTCGCAGCAATCGCGAAACAAACAAAACGTTCGAGCCGTTTTGCTTCTTTAGCGTCAATATAATTTTCAGGCGCAAACCCTTTAACCTGTGCGGCTATTTTCGTCGGATATTCAGTGGTATCAAAATAGGTTATCATGCCAACGCCGCTTTTTCCTGCAACCAGCGCGTCCCACGTTTCCTTAACTCCTAAACCAACTGGGGTGATTAAACCTAATCCGGTTACTACCACCCGGCGTTTATTTGTATTCGTTACCATAGCTTATGAATTTTGATTACACAGATTACCTAAACAGAGTACCCGAATTGTACCCACCGTTAAACTGTGTAATTGCGTTTTGAAACATTATAAAGATAATTGATGAATGCGTAAAAGCGTACTGAGAATAGATTCTCTATTTACGATTCATACTATACCCAGCACGCTTCACAATCAAAATACTATCTTTCTCAACAACCACTTATTTTGCGGTTTTGGACTCGATATATTTAACTGCTTCATCAATCGTAGCGATTTTTTCCGCATCTTCGTCCGGGATTTCGATACCGAATTTCTCTTCGAACTCCATAATCAACTCAACTTGGTCTAATGAATCCGCACCGAGGTCATCAACAAATTTAGCGTTGCCAGTCACTCGGTCAGCATTAACACCGAGTTTATCGACAACAATTTGTTTCACTTTTTCAAAGATTTCCTCTGCCATAAGTGTTCTGACTCACCTCCCCCTTTAAATATCAAGTACTAAGTAGCAAGTACCAAGTACCTAACATATATGGTGTTTTGGACTTTATACGATGTTTTTTGCTTACATTACCATACCGCCGTCAACTTGGATAACTTGGCCAGTAATATAACTCGCTGCATCTGAAACTAAAAAGAGAACCGTATTAGCGACATCATCCGGGGTTCCGAACCGCGCGAGAGGAATATTTTTTAACATTTCAGATTTCACCTGCTCGGAAAGAACTTCGGTCATTCGGGTCATGATAAATCCTGGCGCAATTGCATTAACCAGAATTCCGCGAGATGCAAGTTCTTTTGCGGTTGATTTCGTTAGAGCAATAACCCCAGCTTTACTCGCGGCATAATTCGCTTGACCAACGTTTCCAATTAACCCAATAATCGAGGCAATGTTGACAATGCGACCACTCCGCTGTTTTACCATAATTTTACTAACTGCACGGGTACAGTTAAATGTTCCGGTTAAATTGATTTTCAAAACAGTATCCCAATCCGCATCTTTCATTCGGATTAATAACGTATCCCGAGTTATACCCGCATTATTAACCAGAATATCTATTCGACCGAATCGCTCAGCTACGGTATTAACAAACGATTCCACAGCCGCTGAATCGGAAACATCCGTCTGAGCAAAATAAGTTTTTCTTCCGAACGATTCGATTTCCCGTGCGGTTAATTGAACCGATTCAAGGTTGATATCAGTTAACGCCATATCTGCGCCTTGTTTCGCTAACGCAAGCGAAATCGCTTTTCCAATTCCAGCACCAGCTCCAGTTACAATCGCTACCTGTCCAGTTAAGAACATAGGTTATTCTCCTTAATTATTTGAATCGCAGTGTTTAATCCAGCAATGTTCTCGACAGTCAAGGTCATTACTTCTCGGTCAATCCGTTTAACCATACCACTTAATACTTTACCAACTCCAGCTTCAATAAAACACGTTATGCCGTTATCTATCATTTTCCGAACTGACGCTTCCCAGCGCACCGGCGATAACATTTGTTGCGTTAAATTCGATTGAAGTGTTTCTGCGTCTAGTGTATATTCTGCAGTAACATTCTGTACTACCGGAATTTTCGCCGGATTAAATTCGGATTGATGAATCAGCTCGGTTAATGTCCGAGCCGCTGATTCCATTAAGGGCGAATGGAACGCCCCACTTACCGGTAATAAAATCGCTTTTTTCCCTTGCGCAGAAATTAATTCGATTGCTTTCGCCACACTGGCGACACTTCCGGAAATCACGATTTGCCCCGGACAGTTATAATTTGCTACGCCTACATATCCGGTTCCTGCCGATTCTGCTTGCCGACAAATTTCCTGGACTTCCGATTCAGTTAGACTCAACACCGCTGCCATACTGCCCGGATTATCGGTTCCTGCACGTTGCATTAATCGCCCGCGTTCCGCAACGAGTTTTAATGCAGATTCAAAACTTAAGACAGCAGCAGCCGCTAATGCTGTATATTCGCCAAGACTATGTCCAGCAACAACCGCAGGGTGAACTCCTTGATCTACTAACAACTGAAACGCAATATATCCCACCGTAAATAGTGCCGGTTGCGCAAATTCAGTCTGTTTTAATTTCTCTTCCGGACCAGAGAAACATACATCGGTTAATGACCAACCTAATATCCGATTCGCTGATTCAAAAATCTCTCTAGCGGTCGGAGAAGAATCATAAAAATCTTTACCCATGCCAACCGATTGAGAACCCTGTCCCGGAAAAATAAATGCTAGTTTATTCATAGTAATCTACCACCTTATAACGCAGGACCCCCAAGTTAATCCCGCGCCAAATGCAACGAGAACAATAATATCATTTTCTTTAATTCTACCGGATTGTACCGCTTCATCTAGAGCAATGGGAATTGATGCCGCTGACGTATTCCCATATTTATCAATATTCACATACACTTTTTCCATCGGAATATTAAATCGTTCTGCTGAAGATTGAATAATTCGAATATTTGCCTGATGGGGAATCATCAATGAGACTTGGTCGCTATGAATCTGCGCATCGGCAAGCGCATGTTTAATAGATTTACCCATTGCTAAAACAGCAAACTTGAACACTTCGTTTCCTTTCATTTTAATAAACTGCTGCCGCTGTTCGAGTTGTTCTGCTGAAATTGGCGTTTTCGCTCCGCCCGCAGGAATAAAAATCAGATCCGCTGCGGAACCATCACTGCCCAGATATTCGGTTAGAATTCCTTTCCCATCAGGAACAGGTTTCAAAATTACGGCACCGGCGCCATCTCCGAAAATAACGCAGGTGTTCCGGTCTGTCCAGTCAGTAAACCGGCTTAATTCTTCTGCGCCGATAACCAAGGCATTTTTGACCATCCCCGTAATAATAAACCGTTTGGCGATAGAGAGCGCATATATGAATCCGGTACACGCGGCGCTGATATCAAATGCGAACGCATGTTTCGCACCAAGTTTTTGCTGAACATAACATGCGGTTGCTGGAAATAGAACATCACCGGTTATGGTAGCGACAATAATCAGTTCAATTTCAGCGGCGGTCATTTTTGCTTTTTCAAGCGCACGCTGTGCTGCGATTACTGCAATATCCGAAGTCGTTTGGTCTGGAGCAGCAATTCGTCGTTCTTTAATGCCGGTTCGGGTAGTAATCCATTCATCGCTGGTTTCAACCATCTTCTCTAAATCATGATTGGTTAATATTTTCTCGGGGACATACGAACCGACAGCAACTATGCCAACGCCACCCTGAATTTTTGCAGTATGTCCTGAACCTGAATGATGTGAAGTATCAGTTGTCATAACGATAAATCCCTATTATTTGGTTTCATTCTCAATATGTTGTTGGACTTTTCGAAGCTCTTCGATTATATGCTGATTGACTTCATCGGTAACAAACTCTGCGCCAACCCGAATTGCGTTCATAATCGCTTTCGGAGACGACCCACCGTGACTGATAACGCAAGTTCCGTTTAATCCAAGCAACAGAGCGCCGCCATATTCAGAATAATCCATTTTTTTCGCAAACGACCGAAATGCTTCTTGAACCGGTACTTGCGCAGAATCGGTTCCAGCTAAAAAGAACTGTTTTGCGGTTGACATAAACATTTCAGCAAAACCTTCTGCAAATTTCAGAATAACATTTCCGATAAACCCGTCGCAGACAACAACATCAACTTCACCGCTAACGATATCTCTTCCTTCAACATTGCCAATGAAATTTATCGGTGCTTTTTCTAACAGTTCGTAGGTTTGGAGCGTTAATTCGTTTCCTTTCGTTTTTTCCTCGCCAATACTTAACAATCCGACTCGGGCATGCTCACGCTGGAATACTTTTTCCGCAAACACTTTTCCCATTACCGCAAAATGTACTAAATGCTGCGGACGACAATCAACGTTCGCTCCGACATCGAGAAGAATACAGAATCCCTTTCTAGTGGGGATCGGTGCCGCTATTGCCGGTCGGCTAACCCCTTCTAACCGACCGAGGGTAAAAAGCGCCGCCGCCATAACCGCGCCGGTATTCCCTGCGGAAACTACCGCCGCCGCTTTCCCCTCTTTTACCAGCTGCATACAGATATTGATCGATGAATTCTTCTTCTGTTTCAAGGCAACGGATGGCGATTCATGCATATCAACTACTTCCGGCGCTTCAACGATTTCGATGCCGGAAACATCCGATTGCGACCGGCTTATATACGGTTTAATTGCCTCTGTTTGTCCAACGAGTAAGATACCGACCTTAAACTTATTCGCTGCAGCAATTGCTCCTTCAACCACACTTGCCGGAGCGTTATCTCCACCCATAGCATCGACAGCGATTCTCATGATACGTTATGCAACGAAAGAACGAAAGAACCGAGGAACCAGAATCTTATGATGACCATATTTTCTTACGTTCATCCGTTCTTAAGTTTTTTTCGTTAAGAAGTAATTACGCTTTCGTTTCAATAATTTTTCTGCCCTTATACTCGCCACAATGCGGGCAGACCCGATGCGGCGGTTTCGGCTGTTTACATTTCGGACAGACCGATATCCCCGGTTGATTTAATTTATAATGGGTTCGACGTTTATCTCGTCGTGATTTCGACGTTCGACGTTTTGGTACAGGCATATTCTACCTTTCTATAGAAATTCGATTACACAGATTATTAACGGTAGATTACCCAGATTTATCCGTTTTAGGTTTTACTCTAGATAATCAGTCAAAAAATCGGTGGAATCATAATCATATTTTGGGTTTAATTTTCTGTTTTAATACAGCAAAGGGATTCTCTTTGTCAATCGGAGGACAACTGCATTTCCCTTTGTTTAGGTTCGCCCCACATTGAATACATAATCCCGCGCAATTTTCGCTACATAACGGCTGCATCGGAATCGCTAGTTCCAGTTCCTGTCGTATTTCATCAATCAACTCAATTCTTGTTCCGGTATAATACACAATTTCCGCGGCATCCTCTTGGAATAGTGTCTCTTCAGCTTCAAACTCCAGATTGATCGCAGTAGGAGTCGCAAGTTCTGGTTTCTGTCGAAGTTCATAGCTAAACGGTGCCGTAATCGAATAGACAAACGGTTCTAAACATCGGCTGCAACTTAATTCTACTGAGGTGGAACTTATCCCGTTCAGTAGGATATTGTTGCCAGTTTTAATGAACTGGAGTTGGGTCTTAACCGGAGTTATAAGGTGTAATAAGATATCAATCGCTGTAAATATTTCTGCAGGAGTTAGAAATTCTTGGTAAGACGTTCCCTCCTCCAGCAGCGACAAATCGATAACCATAATTCTCCCTTCAAAATCTGCTACAAAATCGAGATTTGATGCGTGCTAGATTCAGGACGTAGACAACAGCCAGCACCTCCGTTGCTGGAATGCCAAAAGCACAAATCCAAATTTCAAAAAGGGTTACAAAGTATGAGTTATGCGTTTTAGATTTCCGCTGCAACGGCGCAGGTTGTTCTCTAAGTCCTGCTCAACAAAATTAATAATGAGGCTACCGCTTTTTTAAATTTTGAGCATTTATTATAGAGGAAACAGCCAGATATTGTCAAATCTTTTATCAAGGAAAAGATTAGCTTGCCTCAAAACATTACTAGTATAACCCAGCGAAAGATTATCGTTGACCCCAAAAATTATGGTTATAGGAAGACCCAATGCGATAACTATTGTTTAGTTGCAAGGAAAATCAGTAAACGCTATAATGGTTTCAAATTCCGGCTTACCAAAATGCGGAATGCCTAGTCGTAACAAGCGCCGAAGTTTATATAACCCGCTCCGGCTGAAAGGTGGTCGTTCATTGTGAATGATACTATTTCATTAAACCAATCCACCATGCAGTCAGCCATTATCCTACCAATAGGATTCAAGCGCCGAATCCTGATTCCAATAAAAACAATTCTTAACTGCTCAATAAGGTTATTCAGCAATCCAATCGGTTTAGACTTCAACAACTTCCCTGGAAAAACTCATCAAATATGTTTGACTTTGCTGCTGTTAACTTTATTGGCCAGTGTCGGAATAGGTGTCCCACGAACCGTTCGAGTTGGAGTTTACCAGAATGAACCGAAAATTTTTATGGATAACAACGGCCAACCAGCGGGGATATTTATCGACCTGCTGAAAAAAATCGCTGAACAAGAACGTTGGAACCTAGTGTATGTGCCGGGTGAATGGAGCGGTTGTCTCCAAGCGCTTGAACTCGGACAAATTGACCTGATGCCGGATGTCGCTTATTCTGAAGAACGAAGTACTAAATATGATTTCCATAAGACACCGGTTCTGGAAAGTTGGTCGAGAATATATGCATCTTCAGATAACCCGATAAATACAATCGCTGATTTGAATAACAAGCGGATTGCTGTGTTGAAAGGATCTATTCAGCAGAAGGTTTTCCAGCAGTTAATGGATGGATTCGGATATAAGGTTACCATAATTCCTACCGAAACGTTTCATCAAGCGTTTGCTATAGCAGCAAATCGTTCCGCTGACGCCGCTATTTCCAACCATTTATTCGGGGATTACTTCTATCAGAAATATGGATTGTTCAAAACAACGATAGAATTTAATCCAGTTAAGTTGTATTTCGTTACAGCTAAAGGGCGTAACCCCGACTTGCTAAAAGCGATTGACCGTTATCTCAATAAATGGATTCCGGAGCGTGGTTCTCCGTATTACACTACACTCGGTAAATGGTCTGAAAAACCGCCACCGTACCGTGTGCCGAAATATGTTTACTGGATAATTATCGGGATTGTAGGATTACTGTTGGCTACTGGTGGAATAGCTTGCCTACTATGGCGGCAAGTAAGAGCAAGAACGGAACGTCTCGAGCAAGCGAACGCAAAACTTCAAGAAAGCGAACAAAAATACCGAGAGTTAGTTCAGAATGCAAACAGTATCATTCTCCGCTGGAATCGGGAGGGGAAGATAACGTTTATAAACGAGTTTGGGCAACAGTTTTTCGGATATCGGGAAGAGGAACTTATCGGAAAGCATGTTATCGGAACCATTGTTCCTGATACTGAAAGTTCCGGTCGAGACCTGCATCGGCTGATGGAAGAAATATGTTCGAATCCGAAGGCGTATGAACATAATATTAATGAAAATATGCGGCGAGACGGTACTCGCGTCTGGATATCCTGGACGAACCGAGCCATCGTTGATGAACAGGGGAAACTTGTTGAAATATTTAGTATTGGCGCGGATATCACCGAGCAGAAACGGTTTCAAGAAGCATTGCAACAAAGTGAGCAGAACTATCGAGAAGTATTCAATGCGACCAGTGAAGCAATTTTAATTCGCAATATAGATACGTTAACGATTGTTGCGGTTAATCAAACTGCGTTAAAAATGTATGGGTATTCCGAAGATGAATTTAAACAATTAACCATTAACGATATTAGCTTAGGTAAATCGCCGTATTCCCAGCAGGAAGCGATGGGTTGGATTAAAAAAGCAGTTGAAGGAACCCCGCAAATTTTTGAGTGGATAGCCAAGAAGAAAACCGGTGAATTATTCTGGGTTGAAATAACGTTACAGCGGTCTCGGTTCAGCGGGCAAAATTGTATCCTTGCGGTAGTGCGAGATATTAGTAAACGCAAACAAACGGAAGCGACGCTCCAGAGTGTATTTCAAGCGGCACCGGTAGGTATCTGCGTGATGAAAGACCGGCGGTTTCAAAACGTTAACGACCAATGGATTAAAAGTTTCGGGTATTCAGAAGAGGAGCTTTTGGGAAACACCACACGAATTCTCTACGAAAATGATGAGGAATATCAGCGGGTTGGCCAAGAGTTATATGAACCGCTTAAAGAGCAAGGGGTAGCGACAACAACGACACGGCTTCGTCGGAAAGACGGGGTATTTCGCGAGGTTATTTTAACCGCAGCAGCACTGCAACCGCATGACCTATCCGCAGGGGTTGTGGTTACCATACACGATATCACCGATGAGAATCTTGCAAAAAAGGCACTTATAGATAGTGAACAGCGGTATCGTAATCTAATCGAAAAATTCAACGATATTGTATTTATCACCGACCTAACTGGGAAAATGCTATATGCGAATCCGGCGTTAGAACGGTTGACCGGATTTACCGTTCAGGATTTTGCTACGCCGCAAAATGACACGTTTTTTAATCATTATGTAGATTCAGAAAGTATCAATAAGTTCATTCAAGATTTTATCAAGAGTAAAGAGCCGAATTCGGAAACCGTTGAAAGTATATTTAGTGATAAATATGATAAAGTTCATTGGCATTCGTTTGTAATTACGAAAACCGAATATCAAGGGCAACCTGCGTTGCAATTTGTAATTCATGATATTACTGAACGCAAACAAGCAGAAGAAGAGATTCATCAATTACTGGTTCAAGTTCAGCAAACTGCGGTAGAATTAGAGAAACGGGTTGCAGAACGAACCGCAGAGTTATCGGCTGCTAAAGAACGAGCTGAAGCTGCTGACCGGATTAAATCCGCATTTCTCGCAACCATGTCGCACGAATTGCGGACTCCGTTAAATTCAATTATTGGGTTTACCGGAATCTTGCTCCAAGGGCTAGCTGGACCATTAAATGATGAACAAACCAAACAGTTAGGCATGATACAGAGTAGTGCGAGCCATCTCCTTGCATTAATTAATGATATTCTAGATATATCAAAAATCGAAGCTGGTGAACTAGAGGTATATTTGAAACCATTCAATTTCCGAAAGTCAATAGAAAAAGTGATTATGTCAGTTCGCCCGATGGCTGAAAAAAAGGGATTACGGTTACTTACCAACATTTCACCTGAAATAGACGAATTGGTTAGCGACCAACGTCGGATTGAACAAATCTTATTGAACCTATTGAGTAACGCAATCAAGTTTACCGAGACTGGAACCGTGACAGTAGAAAGCGAAATAGTCAATAATCAGGTGGTGACCCGTGTTATTGATACCGGAATCGGGATTGCAGAAGAGGATTTGGAGAAATTATTCAAACCATTCAGTCAGATTGATACTGGGACAAGTCGTGCACATGAAGGCACCGGATTAGGATTAGCTATCTGTAAAAGACTCATTGAAAAATTAAATGGTACGATTACTGTGCAAAGTAAATTTGGTATAGGAAGCACTTTCACGGTAACTTTTCCTCTTACATAAAGGAGAGCGCGATGGCAAAAAAAATCCTTGTTATCGAAGACAATGAACAAAACATCTATCTTATGACATTTTTGTTAGAAAAAAACGGGTTTGAAGTGATTCAAGCGCGAACCGGAAAAGAAGGCATTCAACTCGCACGAGAAGTTCAGCCGGACGCAATTCTGCTCGATATCCAGCTACCGGAACTTGACGGATATGCGGTGGCAAAGGAATTACGGAGCAATCATATGCTCAAGCAGGTGCCGATTATTGCGGTTACTTCGTATGCCATGGCAGGGGATAAAGAACGGATTCTTGCTGCTGGCGCTACCGGATATATCGAGAAACCTATAAACCCGAACACTTTTATTCAGCAGTTACAGGAATATTTATAACCATTACCTATCGGGGATAGGGGCTAGTCAGTTTCTGAAAGTGAATAGCCCTGAGCTTAAGTTCAACAGAAACAGTGCATAACCAATCCAAGGGTTTTGAACTTGGAAGCCTTTGAATATGCAAGGGTTGATAGATAATAATGGGAGGGTTTACCTATGAATAAACTTAAAATTTTAGTGGTTGATGATAAAGCGGATAATCGGTATTTGCTGGAAAAACTGCTGCAAGGTAATGGATACGAAACGGTATCAGCATCGAACGGAGCTGAAGCACTTGACCTAGCGTTGAAAATTCCGCCAGATTTGGTGATTAGTGATATTTTAATGCCGGTTATGGACGGATTTATGCTCTGTCGAGAATGGAAGAAGAACGAGCGATTGAATAAAATCCCGTTTATCTTCTATACCGCAACCTATACTGACCCGAAAGATGAAGAGTTTGCGATGAGTTTAGGTGCAGCGCGATTCATTGTCAAGCCGGAAGAACCAACGCGATTCCTAGAAATTATACAAGAAACCATAGAAGAATTTAGAACTGGAACTATAGAACCAAGTGAACCGATTAAAATAGACGATTCGGAGTTTACTAAGGGACATCGCGAAGCATTATTTAGGAAACTAGAAGATAAAATCATTCAGGCACGAACCGCTGAAGTTAGGGCAAAACAGTATGCTGGAGAACTTGAGAAGAATATCGCAGAATTAAAGCGGACAGAGAAGTTACTCCAGCAAGCAAATCTCGTTGTTGAAAATAGTCCGGTAGTACTCTTCCGCTGGCGAGCAGTTGAAGGCTGGCCAGTAGTCTATGTTTCTCAGAACGTGATCCAATTTGGATACACACCAGAAGAGTTATTATCAGGAGCTATACCCTATGCTTCGATTATCTATCCAGAAGACTTGGAGAGAGTTGCAGCTGAAGTCCAGCAATATTCGGCTACTGGAGTTAGTAGTTTTCAGCAGGAATACCGGATTATTACCAAAGATGGCGACATCCGCTGGATTGATGACCGTACTACAATCGAACGAGATTCAACAGGGAAAATTACGCATTATCAAGGAATTATTATTGATATCACTGAGCGGAAAAAATCGGAACAGAAAGTAATTGATGCCTACGCAAATCTGCAACGGATACTTGAAGAGACAGTTGGCGCATTATCTTCTGCTTTGGAATCTCGCGACCCGTATACCGCTGGACATGAACGACGCGATGCGCAACTCGCCTGCGCCATCGCGCAAGAGCTAAAGTTATCTGAACAGCAAATCGAAGGGATTCGGATTGCATCGTTACTGCATGATATTGGGAAAATGGCAGTTCCGGCAGAAATTCTGGCGAAACCAACGAAATTAACTGAACTCGAATTTAGTTTGATTAAGATTCATCCTGAAGTCGGCTATAATATCCTGAAAGATATTGAATTCCCTTGGCCAATCGCACAGATTGTATATCAGCATCACGAACGGTTGGACGGTTCCGGATACCCCCGTGGGTTGAAGGGAGACGAGATTATGTTTGAAGCGAGGATTCTTGCAGTAGCGGATGTGGTGGAAGCTATGGCATCGCATCGTCCGTATCGCCCTGCACTTGGTATCGAAAAAGCTTTGGAAGAGATTATCTCACATTGCGGTAAGCTATATGACCCGAAAGTTGCGGAGATTTGCCGATATATTTTCCTTGATAAAGGGTTTAAATTCGAATAGGATTACCTGCTGATTTGCGTGAAAAACCGAGCAGAATATTAAATGTTATTATAGCTTTATTCGGAAAATGCTCCAATTAAAATAACTTGTGGAAAGGAATCAAAGCATTCGCTTACTGCCTTAATCCCACCCCAGTATCAGTCATTTTTCGGTCAATCCTTATTTATCATTTCAATATAATAATATCATTTCGTTTGTAGAATATTGAATATATTGGAGTTAATTAAAAACGGTAAACAAACTAACATTTTAACCTTTGCTTATAGACAAAGAAAGATGAACAATTATGGAGTTGAACCCGAATTGAACCGCTCAATTCGGGTTCAACTCCACTATTTAATCTATGCTAAACGTAAAAAATAACTTGACAACATTATTTAACCTATTATATAATTAATTACATAAAATATTTTATTAATTAAATATTTTGCTTGTTAATGAAAGTAAGTGTTTGATTATGGAGCTGATTGAAAAAGATAACCAATTAAATCAGCAGATTGAACGATTTGAGCAATTAATGACGGAATTAATACACTATCTCCATGCAGCGAATCCGCCGAATTTTATTGATTCCGATTTGACTGAAGGACAATGTATTGCTGGGTCTATTCTCTTTCAGTATGGCGCATGTAATATGAACGAAATTGCGAGTCGATTAGGTGTCTCTATGAGTGCTGCGACCGGAATCATTGACCGTATGGTGAAACATGGCTACGCTGAACGACAACGAGATGAGTCTGACCGGCGGCTAGTTCGTGTTCAGTTAACCGAAAAGGGAAAACAAATAATATCAGAATTTAATCAGCATAAAATGAAAGGACTTCGGCAGGTACTTAGTGTATTGAGTGAAGAAGACCGAATAGCGTTTCTAGGATATATCCAGAAAATCGTTGATGCGTTGCAACAGCAGAAGAAGCAGAAGAATTAAATCATTTATCATTTATGGCAAATAGAATCATACTATCAATCCCTAAAGCTATGCAATTTAAAATAGGAATAATAGTTATCATTGTGCTTTGTGCAATAAATGCAATTGCACAACCGCAGGTTGATATTCCAGCTTCACTAACACTCGACCAAGCGGTTGAACTGGCGTTAGCCCGGAATCAGGATATTGTTTCCGCTCAAAAAGAAGTTGAAAAAGCAAAAGCGACTGTGCGCGAAGCGCGATCTGCGGCATTGCCGCAGCTGAATCTCCAAGCGGATGCGCTCCATCTCGTTGATGCTGATAAAGTATATAGCGGCGAAGAAATGAGCAGTGAACAATATAGTATTTCAGCAACGTTAAATCAAGCAGTAAGTACCTTTGGTCGGGTATCAAATGCGCTCCGTGGCGCTAAACTTTATGTTCAGCTAGCGGAATCAAAATTAGCGGTAACGAAACAAGCGGTAACTTTCCAGATTACGAAAGCATTCTATGACGTCTTACTCGCGAAACAATTAGTTGCGGTTAATCAGGAAGCGCTGGAAATCGCGCAATCGCATTTTCGTAGCGCCCAGCTTCGCTATGAACAAGGGGTGGGTAGTGAATTTGAAATGTTACGCGCGCAGGTTCGAGTTGCCAATTTAGAACCGGGGTTAATTGCAGCGAACAATAACTTGGTGTTGGCGAAACAAAATTTTAATACGCTGCTGAATATCCCTCCAGAACAGCCGATTGAACTTATCGGAGAGCTTGTTTATACCGATTATCTGCCGAACAGCGAAACCGCTTGGGAAGTAGCACAACGAAACCGACCGGATTTATTGATTCTCAAACAGATGCAACAGATTGCAGAGGTGCAATTGAATTATTATAAAGCGGGGTATCGGCCAAATCTCTATTTGGTTGGGAATGTTACCGACCAGCAAGTTAAATACGGTTACTATCCGAATGATTGGATTACGAGTTGGTATGCCGGATTAAGTTTCCAGCTCCCGCTATTTGACGGGTTTAAAACTGCCGCTCAGATTCAGGGAGCAAAAGCTGAACTGGAGAAAGCCCGCACCGCATTGACGAAAGGGCTTTTATCAGCTCAGGTTGAAGTAAAGCAAACCTGTTTAAGGATTCAAGAAGCGCGCGCGATTGTGGTTTCAGCAGAAGAAGCGGTAAAGTTAGCTGACCGAGCATTAACTATGGCGAAAATCAGTTTCGAAAACGGTCGAGCGTCAACGCTCGATGTCGCTGATGCACAGTTAGCATTGACTACGGCAAAAACGAATTTCGCACAAGCAGTGCACGGATATCAGGTAGCGCTAGCGAAACTGAAACTAGATATTGGTCTAGATAAATTACCGTAATAAAATTCTTCACCACCACGGCACGAAGACACAAAGCAAAGTTTAGCCATCAACTTCGTGACCGAATGTCTTGGTGGTGAATTATTCTAGAGGAAAATTTATGAGAACGATTAAACTCGGGGTTATTCTCTTACTATCATTTTTCATATTCATTTTTATTGGTTGTTCAAAGCAGAAAGCTGAAATGAAAGATCCGAATGCGGATGCAGTGCATGTAGAAGTTGCAGAAGCGATACAGCAGGATTTCCAGCGTGTATATCGTGCTAGCGGTGAGATTGAACCGATACAATCTGCTGCGGTAAGCCCAGATATTTCTGGGAAACTGGTGAAATTACTAGTGCAGGAAGGGAGTTATGTTCGAAAAGGGCAGGTGCTTGCGCAATTAGATGATATCCCGCTCACTGCACAATATGAACAAGCGAAAGCGGCGTTGAAACTAGCGGAAGCGAATCTTGAAAAGGCGCGAACCGGGGTTCGGCCACAGGAATTAGAAATTGCTAAACAGGCAGTTCAGCAAGCGAAAGTGACACTGAATATGTCAACCACTGACTTAGCGCGAACTGAGAATCTCTATAAAGCCGGAGTTGCCACGAAACAAGAACTTGATGCTGCAAATGTTCGAGTTAAAGTTGCAATGGCACAATATCAAACTGCATTAGAAAACCTTAAATTAGCGGAAGAAGGTGCGCGAAAAGAAGATAAACTCGCTGCGGAAGCAGGATATGAACAGGCGAAAGCTGCAGTTGAACTGGTTAAAGACCAGTTAGACAAAACTCGGATTAGAAGTCCATTTGACGGTATTATCACCAAAAAATACCATGATATCGGAGAAGTGGTTATGCCGAGCGTACCGGTATTCCGAGTAGAAACGGTAAATCCGATGAAAGCAGTTATACGCATTCCCCAGGAAGATGTTGGCCAGATTAAACTCGGACAAATGGCTTCAATCACGTTACCAACGTATGAAATAGTAACCGGTAAAGTTTCGTTAATTTCCCCAGCAGTAGAAGCGGGAAACCGGTCAGTTAAAATCGAAATCAGCGTTGATAATCCAAACCGAAACATTAAATCAGGAATGTTTATCCGTGCAGAGATTCTTATTGACACATTCAAGGGTGCGATAATTATTCCGAAATCTGCAGTTCAGAAAACTCCGGATGGGAAAAATCTTTTTATCTATACCGTGCAAAATAACTTGGCGAAACGGACGCCGATAACCGTTAAACTTATCCAAGATGAAACCGTCGTTGTTGACCAAGGCATCACTGCTGGAGTTAAGGTGGTTATTCGAGGCGCCGACCGATTAACCGATAATACCAAGGTGAAACTATAAAACGAATGACTTGAATAATAGCGAATTAGCCGAATAAACAATGTATTTGCGGGATTCGTTATTATTCGTTCTCTTCGTAAATCTATGAAATTAGCTGAAGTATCAATCAATCGTCCAGTGTTTACCACGATGGTCATTCTTGCACTCATCGTGTTTGGGCTGGTTTCGTTGCAATTGTTAGGCATAGACTTATTTCCGAACGTTGATTTTCCGATGGTTACCGTCACCACCATCTTGCCCGGTGCAGATCCGGAAACTATGGAAACCCGAGTAACAGATGTTATTGAAGAAGCGGTGAATACCTTAAGCGGAATCAAGACACTACGCTCGAGTAGTTCGGAAGGGGTAAGTATGGTGTTTATTGAATTTGAACTGGAAAAAAATGTTGATGTAGTAGCGCAAGATGTTCGGGATAAGGTGGCGAGTATTCGGTCAGAGTTGCCGAAAGATGTTGAAGCGCCGATAGTTGATAAACTGGATTTACAATCATCACCAATTATCGGATTAACCCTGTCTGGGGATAAGTCGGTTAAAGAGTTAACCCGATTTGCAGATAAAGTAGTTAAGGAACGGTTACAACAGATTATCGGGGTTGGTGGCGTGAAAATTGTTGGGGGTCGCGATCGGCAGATTCGGGTTTGGTTGAATGCGAATAAAATGGAAGCGTACCAGTTATCCGCGCCGGAAGTAGTAATGGCGTTAGGGTCGGAAAACGTTGATATCCCTGGGGGACGAATTGAATCGGAAGTGAGAGAGTTGGTGGTTAAAACGAAAGGGGAGTTCGAAAGTCCAACCGCATTTAACGATTTGGTTCTTACCTATCGAAACGGCTTTCCAATAAAATTAAAAGATATTGCGACCATTGAAGATGGGGAAGAAGACGAACGCAGTTTATCGCTCCTGAATGGCCAACGAGCGGTAGCGCTTTTGATTCGACGTCAATCAGGAACCAATATGGTTCAAGTAGCACATCGGGTTAAAGCGGAAATTAAGAAAATTCAAGAGTCGCTCCCTCCTGGCATGCATATGGAAATCGCACAGGATATGTCAACCTATACTGAAGAATCAGTTCGCGATATCCGGTTCCATATTATATTCGGCGGGTTACTTGCAATAGCCATTGTCTTCGTTTTCTTACGGAATATCCGAACAACATTAATTTCAGCCGTTGCTATTCCGACATCAATCATTGCCACCTTCTCGTTTATTAAAGCGATGGGGTTTACCTTAAACATGATGACTTTGCTCGGGTTATCGCTTTCGGTTGGTATGCTAATTGATGATGCGATTGTCGTGCTTGAAAATATTTATCGGCATCGGGAAGAAGGAATGGAGCAGAAAGAAGCTGCACGGTTCGGAACCGCAGAAATCGGACTTGCGGTTATGGCAACGACCTTTTCAATTGTCGCAGTATTCGTTCCGGTAGCGTTTATGCGCGGGATTGTCGGTCGGTTTTTTTATGAATTCGGATTAACGGTAACGTTTGCGGTACTCGTCTCACTTTTCGTTTCGTTTACCTTGACGCCGATGTTAAGCTCACGATACCTGAAAATGGTAACACAACATAATAAAGCATTTATCATTCTCGAGAATTTTTTCAATGCACTGGATACAAACTATCGGAAACTGTTAACGTATGCATTATCGCACCGGCGATTGGTAATTGTTTCTGCAATAATTATTTTCATCGGTAGTCTTGGTTTAACCCTGTTCATTGGGAAAGAATTTGAACCGCCGTATGATCGCGGTGAATTTAATATTGTCGTGAGAACTCCACTCGGCTCCTCACTTGCCGAAACCGCAAGAATTGTTCAAACGATAGAACAGCAGGTAAAACAATATCCGGAAGTAAAATATTTATTCACGACAATCGGCGGCGGGGAACAGGAACGCGTTGACCAAGGGACGATTTTCGTTAAACTCATTGACCGAGACAAACGCAAACGGAGCCAACAGGAGTTGATGCAATTAGTGCGAGAGCAATTTAAGATTCAGAACAGTGTCAAGATATCGGTTGAAGAAGCGGAACGTATTGGCGCTGGATTCCGGGCAGCAATGGTTCAGTTTAATATTCGCGGGCCGAACCTGCAAGAACTGCAGCTAATCTCAAATCGGATTATTGCGGAGTTGAAAGACACCCCTGGATTCGTTGATGTTGATTCAAGTTTTGAAAGCGGAAAGCCGGAACTCCGCATTTATATCGACCGGGAGAAAGCAGCAGATTTAGGGGTATCCGTTGGAGCGATAGCTTCAACAATCCAGACACTTATCGGCGGACAAAAAGCAACCGATTATAAAGAAGCCGGCGACCGCTATGAAGTGCGGGTTCGACTGGAAGCAGTTGATCGGCAGAAAGCGAGTGATATAAATCGGCTGATTGTGAAAAATAAAGATGGGAAAACGATTCAACTCGTGAATGTTGTTAAAATAGAAGAAGGGACAGGGCCGGTTGAAATCCAGCGGCAGAACCGGCAGCGGCAGATAACGGTGTTGAGTAACTTGGTTCCTGGGAAACCGCTCGGAACTGCAGTCCAAGAAGTGAAAGCTATTGCGGATAAAATTGGCATTCCGCCGGGATATACGACCGACTTCACTGGCATGGCAGAAATTATGGCAGAGTCGTTCACGAATATCGGATTTGCATTAGTTCTTGCGATTATTGTCGTGTATATGATACTGGCGTCACAATTTGAAAGTTTTATTCATCCATTTACGATTATGCTTTCTTTGCCACTATCTATTGTTGGCGCGTTAGGTGCGTTACTATTGACCGGAAAAACGTTAAATATTTTTAGCTTAATCGGGATAATTATGCTGATGGGATTAGTTACCAAAAACGCTATTCTATTGGTAGATTATACGAACACGTTACGGAAACGCGGGATGGAACGAAACGAAGCGTTACTAAAAGCTGGTCCAGTTAGATTGCGACCGATTCTGATGACGACTGCAGCGATGATTTTCGGAATGCTCCCGATTGCGCTGGGGTTAGGGTCGGGCGGCGAGATTCGTTCTCCGATGGCGGTCTGTGTCATCGGCGGGTTGATTACGTCAACGATGTTAACCTTGATTGTCGTCCCAGTTGTCTATACCATTTTAGATGATTTAGGTCGAAGGAAAAAGAACATACCATCAGAAACCTCCTAATGCAGGTTGTTAACTCTACCCAGATTCCTGAGTTTCGTAATCCTAGTTTTTGCAATAGACGTTCTTCTTGTCTTATATGCGGAGTTCACTATTGACAGGTTTGCAGTCGAGTGCTACACTATTTGGTAAAGCTTAGGTTTCCTGCTATGTTCGTGTAGAATTACAATTTTTGATCCAACACCGTTTAATAGGGGAACTGATTGCGTTACGCGGGATGCAAGTTCTGCGGTGACAGAAAAGCGCGAAGCGTAAGCGGAGGTGCCCACTTTGATTAAATGGTTCAAAACGTGGTTCTCACGGCATTACAGCGGGAAACCTCTTTTAATTTATAAAGTCGATGCAAACGGATAGTAACGGATGCCGACGGATAGTGTAATCAGTGTAAATCCGCAGAAATCTGTTTGAATCGTTTTTTATGGTACAACGTGTTCTCCATTACGCCTGGCGATATCGCGGTCGGATTATCATTGCATTGATTAGCACCGCCGCAATCTCGGTTCTAAATGCGTTATCGATCGGAACGCTCCAACCATTTCTCGACCTATTATTTCCCGAATCCGGCACAACAACGTTATCTCTTCCAAAACCAATAGTGCATATTTTCGGCGACTGGTTACAGCAGGTTAGCCGATATCTGATTACCCACCGCTGGCAAGCGTTTTTTATAATTAGCGGCTGGCTATTAATCATTACTGCTTTGAAAGGGATATTTTCTTATCTTCAAGAGTATTTCAGTGAATATGTTAGCGCAAGAACGATGTTTGATATTCGAACGGATTTATATGAACATCTCCAGGGATTGTCGTTACGGTACTTCAGCAAATCATCTACCGGCGAGATGATGTCAAAACTAACCTATGACGTAGATTTACTGGGGAATATCGTTACCGCAGTTTTTGGGATTGCAATTCGCGAGATTGTCGTTATCCTAGGGTTGTTAGTTCTTCTCTTCATCCTCCACTGGCAACTCGCGCTGATTTCGTTAATCCTATTTCCTATTGGGTATTATCCGGTAGTTCAATTTGGGCGACGTATGCGGAAACGGAGTTCGGTATTGCAACAAACTCGTGCTGAAGTCAATGTGGTTCTGCAAGAGACAATTTCTGGAGTCCGTGTCGTAAAAGCATTTGGTATGGAACAATACGAATCGGAACGGTTTGCGCAGAAAGCGAAAAAGCTATTTCAGCAGACGATGAAAGTGAATCGAATAACGGCGTTAGCCTCACCAGTGATGGAGTTTCTCGGTGCTGTTGGGGTCGTTATTACATTCTGGTTTGGCGCATATTTTGTTTTTAAAGGACAGCTGACTGTAGGAACATTTGCTGCATTTTTAGTTGCGCTCGGCTCGTTCTATCAACCTATCCGCAAGCTTACCGAAGCGAATAATATGCTGCAGCGGGGATTAGCTGGAGCCCAGCGGGTATGTGAAATCCTTGATACTCCATCGGATATAAAAGAGCATCCGGAAGCGAAACCATTATTACGCATGCACGATTGCATTGAATTCAAAAATGTATCGTTTGCGTATGATAAGGAGCCAATCCTACACAATATCAATTTAACCGTTAAAAAGAACCAAATTGTTGCTATCGTTGGCGCGAGCGGAGTCGGCAAAACCACGCTGGTTAATCTTCTTCCCCGATTTTATGACATCACTGATGGAGCTATCGAAATAGACGGTCAGGATATCCGGCTTGTAACCATCAAATCGTTACGTGACCAGTTCGGAATTGTTACGCAGGAAACGATTCTGTTTGACGATACAGTGTTTAACAATATCGCTTATGGACAGAAAGAGTTTGATAGAAATAAGGTGATTGCTGCGGCGAAACTTGCGCATGCGGATGAATTTATCCAGCGCTTACCGCAAGGATATGAGACAAGAATCGGAGAACGCGGGTTCACGTTATCCGGCGGAGAACGGCAACGGATCGCATTAGCGCGTGCGATTCTCAAAGACCCGGCTATCCTGATTTTAGATGAAGCGACTTCAGCGCTGGACACCGAATCCGAACGGTTAATTCAAGAAGCGTTAGATGGTCTGATGCGAAATCGAACAACGTTTATCATTGCGCATCGTTTATCTACGGTTATGCGAGCGGATGTCATTATCGTACTTGATGAAGGGAAAATCGTTGAACAAGGAACGCATACCGAATTGCTACAAAAAAATGGGGTGTATGCGAATTTATATCGCTGTCAGTTTACCACATAATGAAATCGTTCACCATCTTACATACAGAATCAGCGACTGGATTCGGTGGTCAGCAGATTCGTATTCTTGATGAACTAACTGGGTTAAGCCAAAAAGGATATCGGATGCTGCTTGCAGCGCCGGAATCTAGCCGAATCTATGCTGAAGCGAAAAACCGCAGCATTGAAACGTTCCCGGTTCCTTTTACGAGAAAAACGATTGCTAGTTCCTTCTATAAAATTTTATCCATAATCAAGCGGCAAGAAATAAATATTATTAATACGCATAGTTCTCGCGATAGCTGGCCAGCGTCAGTAGCAGCGAAAATCTCTTCTCGAAAGCCGAAATTAATCCGAACCCGGCATATGTCGTATCCGATTAAAAACATTGGGTATAATCGTCTTCTCTATGCGCGATTGCCAGATAAAATTATTACTACCGGAGAAGCGATTCGCCAGCAAATGATTGAAACCAATTACATTCCGGCCGAGAAAATTGTTTCTATTCCCAGCGGGATAAATTTAGCTTTATTCGACAGAACAAAATATAATCGCATTGAACTTCGGCGGAAGCTCGGATTAAAAGCGGATGAACTTGGTATCGGCTGTATCGCTTTATTGATTGAATATAAAGGACATAAATATCTCATTGATGCTATCGAAAAGATTCGACCGAACTATCCCAATATCAAGGTTTTCATTGTCGGAGAAGGTCCGTTATCAGATACCCTAAAGCAAATGATTACGAAAAAAAAGCTTGCCGACCGGATTCAGTTACTCGGATTTCGTGAAGATATCCCTGAGGTTTTAGCCGCACTCGATATATCCGTTTTGCCTTCGATAGGAACAGAAGGCGTTCCGCAGGTGTTAGTTCAATCCGCAGCGATGGAACTACCGATTATTGCCACTAATGTCGGTGCAATATCTGAAATTGTCCAAGATGGAATCAATGGATATCTCATATCCCCCAGGGATAGTGAGGGAATTGCCGAAAAGATAATCGAATTAATCAGCCAACCGGATCGTCGGCAGAAAATGGGATTAGCTGGTCGTGCAATAGTTCGCGATAAATTTCAGCTTGAACAAATGCTTGCAAAGATTGAAACGGTATATCAGAGCATTTAATCAGGACGAATGGCGGAAGATATACTGGGGAGACTACGAACGAGATAATATCTCGTTCGTAGTTACTCCAGAACAAGTTTGTTTCCCAAACAGGGGATTTTCAAAGATAATAGTATTCTATGCGACCGGTATCGGTGTGTATTATTGCCTATAACGAAGCAGATAAAATCGCCCGATGTTTGCAGAGCGTATCTTGGGCAAACGAGATTATTGTCGTTGATTCGGGTAGTAGCGACAACACAATCGAAATCTGCAAGCAATATACTGATAAGATATACCATCGGGATTGGACTGGATATGTTGACCAGAAGAATTATGCGATGTCGCTAGCGAAATATGATTGGGTTTTATCGGTTGACGCTGATGAAGAAGTCTCGCCAGAACTTAGTCAAGAGATTCAGCGGCTATTCCAGTCCGAAGTGAACAATTTTGTGGGATATAACATTCCGCGCTTAACCTATTATTTAGGGAAATGGATTAAACATAGTGGGTGGTATCCGGATGAACAATTGCGGTTATTTCAAAAAAATAAAGCGAAATGGGTTGGCCGTGAACTCCATGAACGGATACAGGTTGACGGTAGCATCGGACGGTTGAATAATGTCATCTATCACTATACATATCGCGATATCTCAGAACATCTTGCGACGATCAATCACTTTGCGACACTTTGGGTAGAAGAACAGGTAACGTATGGTAAGGGGAAAAAACCGAGCGCAGGGAGATTGGTTCTCCATCCGGTTATAAAATTTATCGAATGCTATTTCTGGAAACGAGGATTTCTTGATGGAAAACACGGGTTAATTATAGCCGGATTCTCGGCATATTACATTTTTTTAAGAAATGTGAAGTTATTCGAACGGCACCTGGAACTTGGAGTAAAGGAAACACGGATGACCGAATAATGCGACCCACGATTTCTGTTATCATTGTCAATCGGAATACGCAACCGCTATTAGCTGAATGTTTAGCTGCGGTTGATACGACCATTCCGCCGATGACCTACGAAACGATTGTTGTTGATAACGGTTCAAGGGACGGAAGTGTTCCATTTTTAAAATCGAGAGAACCACAGGTTCGGTTGATTGAAAATAAACGGAATACAGGGTTCGCGCATGCGGTAAATCAAGCGATATCAGTAGCGACTGGGGTTTATCTGCTGATTCTCAATACGGACATTATTCTACCTGCTACTGCAGTAGCGTCAATGGTTACGTTTATGGAGCAAACTCCAGACGCTGGAATTATCGGCGGTCAACTGTTGAATACCGACGGTACCAACCAGCAGTCAATCGCGCCGTATCCTTCGTTAGCGACTGAGTTGCTCAATAAAAGTATATTACGCTTATTGTTCCCTAAGAAATACTACCATAAAAATTCGGTATATCAAGCTCCGGTAGCGGTTGAAACGTTGGTTGGCGCAGCGGTTTTAGTGAGAAAAACAAGCATCGAGCGGATTGGGTTGATGGATGAACGATTCTTTTTATATTTTGAAGAAACGGATTGGTGTCGTCGATTCAATCAAGCTGGGGAAAAAGTGTATTTTCTCCCTACGGTAAAAATTGAACATAAACAAGGACAAAGCACCCCGCCATCGCTTAAGATACGAGCGCAAATTGAATATTATATTTCGCGCTATAAATATTTTAATAAATACCATTCAACACCAACGCAAATACTGCTGTATTGGGGATTGATAACAAAACTGATCGTTGAAATTATCAGTAACTTTTTGGTTAGCTGTGTCACCTTGTTTTTAGTTAAATCGAGCCAAAATAAAATGAAAACGAGTTGGTCAATTTTACGTTGGCATTGGCAAGGGCGACCACAGAACGCTGGATTAAGCGAGCTAGAATAGAACCATAGTATCCATTACCGTATTCGATGAATTATGCTTGCACCAAAACTGCTATATTATAGTTTCCTTGGTGTATTTTTCTTTCTGCCGATAGCTACTGCGCCTGGCGTGATATTCGCGGTTCTAGCGATTTTAATCTGGCTAGGTTCCGGACTTTTCTGGAAGGAGAAATCACGATGGCTACATCAGCCGTGGTTCATACCTGCAGTGATTTTGATGCTTCTACCTTGGCTGGGCTTGCTTTATTCGGAAAATCTACCGTATGGACTAAAGATAGCGAAAAAAAGCTATTTATGGTTTACAGGATTCGCTCTCGCTTCGGTAACCTTTACGGAAAAAGAGAACCCAAAGAAATTAATCAGCGCTTTTCTCATTGGGTTGGCGTTCAATGCGAGCGTTTCGATTCTGCAAAATATGCCATTTTTTAAAGGATGGCTAGAATTATTACCACTCCATTTTGATTTTCCGGTTGGATTTCTCGATTTAACCGGACATATTACCCTTTCGCTATTTCTCGTTTTTGGGATACTTCTCCTGTCGTTTTATTTTCAACGAGTAACCACACGAACTTTTCAATCTATCATCATTGCCGGGATAGTGTTATATTTTATCGACCTAATCTTAGTTCAGGGAAGAACCGGATATCTCGCTTTTCTGTTTTTAAGCCCGATATTATTTTCCAATGTATTTGGAGAAAAGCGACGGAAACTCATTTTGTTCTGTATCCTTATTATCTTTATTCTGTTCGCCATAGCACCACCAGTTCAGAAACGAATCCAAGAAGTAGTGAACGAAGTTAAACAATTTCAAGCCGGAAATCCAGAGACATCTATTGGACATCGGCTTTATTTTTGGAAAGGAGCATGGAAAATATGCCTAACGCATCCGATTATTGGAGTCGGTACCGGTGATTATGGACTTGAAATGAAACGACTGCAAGCTGCAAACGTTTTACCACCAATAAGTATTGAGATAACCCATGCCCATAATACTTTTTTACATCTTGCGGTATCATTTGGCATATGGAGCGTGTTTGTTCTATGTTGGCTATTAGGGATATTACTGAAAACAGGATTGAAATATCGCCATACTGAAATCGGATTTATGGTTTTAATTTTTTCCTTAATTTATATCATCGGCAGTTTCACTGATACCCTGATATATCGGCATCAAACGCTGTATTTATTTGCGCTCATCGTCGGATTACAATCCGCATTAAATTATTCACCGAAACAGGAAACTTAACCATGAAAAAGAAAATTCTCATTTCGCTCGGAATCTTGCTACTTATCGTTCTCCTAATCATTTTCATTTGGTGGTATTCTCCGGTTACGAGAATAAATACCAACCAGTTTATCCCAGCTGAAAAATATATCGAACTACGTTGTATGACCGACGCAACCCATCCGCTACGCATGACCGGAATAAAAATCGTGATGGATAAAGTGGAACGACAATCACTCACCGGTCTAAAAAAATCCTTAGTCCGATTTGGAATTACTCAAGCGTTTCCAGAAGAAATCCGTGTTGTGTTTTGCAAAGATACAATGAATCACGAAAACAACCTACTGGTGATAGTTGATTTTGGTCGGGGAATAAAGTTGGTTCGGCTAATGAAGGATACCCTGATCCAGCGAATTCTAGCAAATCCTGCGGTGCAAGAGAAAACCGTTGGGCAATATTCAATTTACCATATTAATCCGAGCGGAAAAACAAAGTTCAAACCACAAGCGTGTATCTGGATTGACAGTGGATTGATTATTAGCACGGATGTGAATTTATTGACCGGATTGGTGAACGGTTATCGGTCAGAAGCGGGTATCATTCCAACCGGGAATCTCCCTGATGTGACTTTTTCAATTGATAATCAAAACAAAGAATTAAGTTTCTGGATTCAAGAACAAGAGAAAAAACTGGAATATTCGATTTTCCCGACTATAGATAGTATTGAACGAGTTGAAGGAACTTTAACCATGCAGGATATAGATAAAGGAACTGGTAAAATCGTTTTCTCTATGAATAAAATGGTTCCGCCGGAGAAACAAGCGGAAATCGAATCGGATATTGAATTTTTTAAAAATGTTCTTCGTCGGATTGTTAAAGCCCAAGATATAGATTTAACCGCAGCGGTTACGACACAGAATAATATCGTTCAGGTGGATTATCAGCTTACCGGATTAAGTCGGCTAAAGTTGTAATTAGTCCAGAAGCCGATTGAATCTAACGGGGGAGTTATATTTGATACAATAGTATAATCTCGATGGGTTAATTCTTCTTTTTAGTTGGTTTCGGCGTTCGTTTACCCTTTTTCTCTTCCGCTGCCTTTTTCTCCTTTTCCGCCTGCACCTCTTCATCGGTTGGTAGATACCGGCTAATCGTCGGGGTAAACTTTTTGGTATTCCCTGAAAAATCTACATCCATTAAATAGTAATAATAGGTTTTTCCTTTATAGACTTCTTTATCAACATAAACATAATCATGCGGTTCGCTGGTGGTTCCGTGTCCACGGATAATTGTCGGATTGATTTTTTCAAAAGGACCATCTTTCGATTCTGCTCGATATACATTGAATCCATAATTATCCTGTTCACTTTCTGTTCTCCAACGGAGTGTGATAACACCTTTTTTCGCTGAATCTTGTGCTACAGTAGTTGTTGTTTCGCTCACTGTAGTAGAAATGCTAACCGTGGTGGTAGTTGTAGAAATAGACGGAGGTAACGACGGAGATAACCCTTCACCCAAAACGAGAGCGGAACATATTAAGCTCATGAAAATAAGAAGAAAAAATCGCATAGTTGACCACTCGAATTTGGTAATAATAGAATAGAACCATCACCCTAATTATATATAAGTATACCGAACGAATGTTTCTCTGCGCAAGGGTTCTATCTTACCGCAATCATATGAATTATGCTATATTATTTATCATCATACATTTAGCAGTGAGATTATCGCTTGGCGCTATCGTCTAGAGGCCTAGGACGGGTGGTTCTCAGCCATCAAACCAGGGTTCGAATCCCTGTAGCGCTACCATTAGCATTAAAACAGCAATTCGAACATCAAAAATCCAAACAAAACCAAGGTGTTCACCGTGGCGGTCGCTAGGTTCGCTGAGATTATCTTTTAGGAATAACCCCAAAATTTTTTCTGCAGTCTCTGCGCGCTCTGCGGTTAGACGTGATTCGGATTTCGGTATCCGGAAAAGCTTCTAAGGCGCATATGCTTGGCGAAGCGGAATAATGCTTCGGTCGAACGGGCGATAATTTTCGATACTGCCGACACGCGCAAGTCGCATCCAGTCCCGCAGAACTTTCCCACCACTATCAGAGAAATATTCGGTTAGATATCCTACTCCGCTGGAATTCGATGAAAAATATTCAAACCCAATTATTTTTCCCTCCGGATTTCGCACCCAGCGGATAAAAATAACTGAATGACCGGTTCCATTATTTCGACTATAATCGCAGAAATCGCCAGGCTTCGCTTCTTCCCAATCAGTTATTTTTTTCCCGAGTCCATAAAACTGAATCGCTTTTTGCGGACTATCATCTACTCCTTCAATATACCATAGCTGGAGAAAATTAAATAAATCATAGAATGTCATATTATTGAAATTATCCGGGTCAATTCCTTTCTGCATATTGCGCAGTTTCATTGCCCGATAGAAAATCTCAAACGTTAACCCGCAACAATAACTGCAGCGGGAGCCGTTCGGATGTGCCCAAGCAACTTTTCGTCCGCGATAATAAAGGTCTTGCGTTACGCCAAGATATTTATCATATTCTAACGGTTTACAGCGATAAGGATATTCTCCGGTTCCAAGCGGATATGCATCAATAACCTTAAGCACATACGGATTCAAATCACCGTCAGCATCATCCAGCACCGGTGTTGCTCGGGCTAGAAATTTATCTACTGGCGAGAAATTTCTGCCATCAACTGGATACGGTCGAACTTCATCACTTAATGCCGGGTTTATCGGTTTTTTCGTTTCCGGTTTTTTTATTTTACCAAACGTTGCACAACCATTTAATACCATGGTAATAACCACCATTACCACTGGAAAAAAATAATATTTTGGTTTCATATAGTTCATCCTCCATTCAAATTATTGTCTATGAGTTAGGACAATTCAAAAAATTTATTTTGTAGTTCTTGATAATTTATACCTATCTTACCATACACTCGCATAAATACCAAACTATGACACCATACATCGGTGCATATTGCGTTTGATTCTTCCTTAGGTGGAATATTTTTTTGAACTTAAGAAAGAAAATTTTTACTCGGAATAAATTACTGGATATGGTATAATAAACCATCTAAAAAATAAAAATCATATTCGACCGAGCGAACATTGCGTCGAGTAAAAATCCCTATGGTAAATAAAATCCTAAAAATACTATTCCAAACAAAGTATTGTTTATACTATTGTTCATTAATTCTTGCAGTTTATTTCCCATCGAATCTTAGCGCCGGAGAACCGTTTTCATTAGAAGCCTGTATAGAATATGCAATTTCGCATAATCCGGAATTATTGTCTACAAAAAAAGATATTGCAATTGCAAAATCGAGTTTACAGCTAGCGAAATCGGCACAATTACCAACCATAACCGGAAGTGTCAGCTATCAGGATTATGAAGATTTACCGATAATCGTCACTTCGTTTGGTGAATTCCCTATGGGTTGGAAGGAAACCTACGATATCCAACTGAGCATCTCGCAACCGCTGTTTACTTGGGGGAAAATCAGCAGGTCTATTCAACAGGCGAAATATCGGGTTCAACTTGCACAAGAAGCATATCGGTTGAAGGAATTAGAGATAATCTATCAGGTTAAGCAGGCATTTTATACTGTTTTATTAGCACGAGAGATGGTTCGCGTTAACGAACAGTCCGTTGCAGTAGCGGAAGCGCATTTACAACATGCACAGTCGCATGTTCGTGCTGGGACAGTATCGAATTATGAAGTACTCCGTGCTGAAGTTGAATTGGCTAATGTCAAACCAGAATTAATTAAATCGGAAAATAATTTAAAATTAGCGTATGCAAATTTAGCGACAATTTTAGGATGGAAAGAACCGAGTTCGCTTGAAATTACCGGCCGTTTTGAGATTCCGATTGGATTAGATACTACTCAAACGAATAGATATACTATCGCAACGAGCATAGCTTTTCTAAACCGACCGGACTGGAAAATCGTCTTATTAACTGAAAAGATAGATGAATTAGCCATACCGATAGCTGCTGCAGGAACGAAACCGACGGTTGCACTTGCTGGAATTCATGATCGGAAATCGTCGGATTGGGACTCGGATATCGGCGGTTGGAATTATTATTCATATATTATGCTTGGAGTAACGTGGTCACTCTATGACGGCTGGGCGACGAAATCGAATGTTGCTATTGCACAAGCCAATCGGGAGAAAACCCGATGGCAAAAGGAACAGTTAGCATTAACCATTCAACTTGAAGTAGAACAAGCAATATTAGATTTAGCCAGCGCAAAAGAAATCATTATCTCCCAACAAAAAACGATTGAACAGGCGAAAGAGAGCCTGCGATTAGCGCAAAGTCGATATCAAAATGGCGTTGGAACCCATTTAGAGGTTCTCGATGCAGAAGTTGCGTTAACTCGTGCAGAAACGAACTACGCGCAAGCGCTATTTAATTATGGTATCGCAGTCGCGAAACTCGAAAAAGTTACTGGGACTTCTCGTTACTAAAGGCAACATGATATAAAAACGATTACCCAGATTATCGTATTTGGTACCAAATCTTGAAAAGTTGACGGTTCTAAAGAAATGGTATAAACTACCTTTAAGGGAATGTATGAAGATTAAACAGAGAAAAGGTTTTACCGTGACCGAAGTTATGGTCACGTTAATTATTATCGGGATTGCTACAGCAGCGATTCTGTATAGCTATACGCGATTTATTGCGGGGTCAGCAGTAGATGCTGCTGCTCGCGATATTAAAGGGACACTGGATTTAGCCCGAAATTTTGCAATTGCCGTTAACTCAACACATCGCGTAACATTCCAGCTCCACGACCCAAATCCGGGAACAAGTGGGGTTGGAAACCGGCAGAGTTTCTGGATTGACCGTTATGCACTAGATACCGCAGGGAATCCGTTTTGGCAGAAACAAGTCACTGACCCGAGATGGGTACCAGACTCGGTGCTCATAACCGATGTTTCTGATAGCACTGCCACGTATGAGTATATCGAGTTTTATCCTGATGGGACTGCTCAAGCGAAAATAATTCATCTTATCGGCAGAAATGATAACCAAAGTATAGCTACGAACTTTTATAGTATAGAAGTATATCCAAGCACAGCGATAAGTAAAATCTATGCGCATCAGAAGAAATAACCAGAGAGATTACAGCGATAAAAATAGGATTACAGCAAAATCCGTCATCAACCAAAAGGATTGCATTGTAAAGGTCAACGGTAACGACAATCTGGAATTCGGGTATTCGTTGACGGAAGTGCTGATTGCGTTGACAGTGTTTACCGTCGGTTTGTTAAGTTTAGTGCTATTATTCCCGCATGGGATAACAGCGGCAAACCAGACTACCTGTTTAAGTATTGCAACATTATTAGCGCAACAGAAAATAGAAGATGTTAAACGAGACGATGCCGTCTGGCCTGTTGGAACCAATAAAGGACCGTTACCGTTCCCATTAGAACCCAAATTTAAATGGTCTATTACCGTTGTAGCTGGTGGTGGAGGCAGTCGTATCGTTACCGTTACCGTAACCTGGGATATTAATCGAAGTTATGAACTGCAAACCAGTATCTGAGATGACTTGCACATTCCGAATATCGAATTCAAAAGGATTGACATTAACAGAAGTGTTAATTGCGTTAGCGATAACCGCGATTATCGCCAGCGCAATCTATATTACATTCCGAACCATACTAGGCGGATATAATAAAGGAAAAGCGCAGGTGACGATGGCAGAAACTGCTCGGGCAGCACTTTCTCGGCTTACGGATGATTTACGCCATACATCAGTTAGTACTAGTCAGCTTTTTCTCGTTTCAAATGATAGCACTTCGGGGAAAAAAGGAGATGGTATTGATAATGATAACGATGGACGAACAGATGAAGAAATTCGAGATGGTATAGATAATGATGGTGACTATAATGCCGGAACCGATGATTTAGATGGAGACGGTGCTGACCTAGATGATTTCCATATTGATGAAGATTGTACCTATGATAAGGATACCATTGATTTCTATACCATTAGTGGAAGTCATCTTGTATATTATGTTGATACTTCGAGTCGTCTAATGCGCAAGAAGGATACTACGGAAGACCCGGTAGCTTTTTCGGTAAAAGAGTTTAATGTTCTCTGCTGGGATACCACAACAACGGTATGGCACCAGAGCTGGAATTCAGGTACGACCGCAACCAAACCGAAATCGGTATATATTGCGCTCACGATTGAAGATGAATCCGGTCAGATTATACCACATACATATACGACAATGGTAACATTGCCATGAACATAGAAATCCAAAATCCACACTGCAAAATCCAAAGGAAAACTGGCGAGAACGGTGCGTCGTTATTATTGGTATTAGCGATTCTAACCGTACTAGCGATAATCGGGAGTTCGTTTGTCTATTTTATGCGAACAGAATTGGTTGCAGCATCGAATTTCGCTGACCGATATAAAGCGGACTATATCGCAGAAACGGGAATAAACAATGCCCGGTTAGCGCTGATAAGTTCGTTGACCACAGAGCGGGGAGAATTAGCGCCGTATGGAACTGAACCGAGTAGTTCTAGTACCGCGCAATTTCTCACGCGCATGGTCTCTCCAGGAGCGAAAGTTCGTACCGTTGGATTAAGTCTAGAACAGGTTACTACTGTAACTAATCCCAAGGTTAACGTGGTTGATGAAGAAAGTAAGCTTAATTTGCTTGTTGCCTGTGATACCGAAAAGTATTCAAACCACGGGGGATTAGACCTGAAACGATTTTTAAACTATCGCCTTGACCGTGCCGGATTTATCAACGCTAGTTATCTAGCGGAAACGGTTGCACAGAAATTATATACCGCATATTACGCAAATCAGATAACTTCCCTGGATATCGTCAAAACGCTCGTTGGTGATTCAGTTTATAATGCGCTAGCGGATTATCTAACCATTTATTCTGCTACTCCCAATGTAGATAAATATAATCAGAAAAGAGCTGATATTAATTCAGCTACAGCGGCGCAACTATATAGTAAACTTACGATAGCATTAAATCCCGCCCGCGCGGCACAACTTGCAGTCAATATCGTTGATTTCCGCGATGCGGATAGTATCCCGACCTTATTAACTGTTCAGGGAACAACCTATCGTGGGATTGAACAGATGCCGTATATCAACGAGATTATGGCGTATTCATTAACTCCGGACGAATATGGAAACGATGGACAATATATCGAACTTTATAATCCGTATCATGAAGAAATAGTTCTCGATGGATGGAGAATAGAAGGAACTTTTGGGAGTATAGATTTGTTTGGCACAATCCCCTCGCGTGGATATTTTATTATCACTGACGAATATCAAGACGATGCGGAGTATGATGGCGGAACGCCAGATGGATATTGTTTTATAAATAATTACGGAAGTGTGCCGAATAGTCAACTGGTAGTGAATGAGCATTTAAGTTTATCAAAAACTGGGGATATCCTTCGGCTCTATGATGCTAACGGTAATTTAATTGACGAAGTGAGGTATTCGAACGCAGAGAAGAATATTTCTTGGGAAAAGAATGACCCGCGTATCCCTGATTTATTCCCCAAATCCGGTGGAACAGCGTTTGCACAAAATCAAGCTTATGCGCCGCCGTTTGGCGCCGCTGATGAATCCGCACTAGCGTATATTTCAAATCTACCTTTTGGTGGTATTGGCGATTTGGGGTATGTCGGGATTCCAGAACCGAGTATTCCGTGGGTGACTGTGAGTATTGATTCTGAATCGAATGGAATACGGTTTGCGGATATTATTGACTTTCTTTCCGTGAATTCTGAATCGCGATTGCTCGGTCAAGTAAATATTAACACCGCACCGGTAGAAGTTTTAATGGCGCTTCCGGGAATGACCGCAGCGTTAGCGGAAGAGATAGTTAGCCATCGAACTATTACGGGACGATTTAATTTGATAACTGATTTAACCGCGATTCCTGGATTCTGTGGTCGTGACAATTTCGATGATGACAATGATGGAATAGTCGATGATGAAAATGAAAAACAAATATGGTTTCGGCAGTTGGCAGATTGGATTACTGTCCGGTCGAATGTTTTCAGTATTCGTTCTTCAGGAACCGCAATGAAAGGTACGGTTCCAATATCAACCAGTTCTCTGCTAGTGGTGGTTGACCGGTCGGTTCAATCCGGCAAAATTTTATTTCGAAAACGGATTTAATTACATGATATGACTCCCGCGACGGTTAAAAATCGATTCCAGCACTGTTTTATCTTGTTAATCGTTGCAATCAGTTTTATGATATCCATCAGTGGATTAAGTTTCGTTGTAGCGCAGACTACCGAGTCTGAAACCGCTTACGATCTAAGCGAAACCGCACGACGCGACCGTCGCTACGGAATCGTGGAAGGTAAGGGCGGTGAAGGATTTCGTATACCCTCACAACGACCATTAGTAACCGCACCCGTTCCACCGGTTCCGGTTCCTCCACCTCCGACTAATCCAGCGCCGGTATCTACGCCGGCACCGGCGGTTCCGTCGTTACCGCCAACAACCGCCGTTCGCGGTTCCGGGAGTAATATCGGGTCGGTAACATTATTGTTTAATCCGTTATGTTTACGGGTTAAGGAAGGAACGGAGTTCGCTCAAGATATTATCATCAATAATCCCCGCGGAACAGGTTACGATTCTGCGGAATTTATGATAAAATATAATCCGGAATATTTATCTGTAGTTAGTTTTCCTTACGGAGCACAACCGAAAACAATAGAATCTCGAATCGTTCCACAAAAATATCCATCAGCGAAAATCGTAGCGAATGAAGTTGATGAGGGTAAAGGAATTATCCGATTTAAAATAGTTAACCCAACCGGAAATTTCTATCATTCAGGGTCAATAGCAACCATTCATTGGTTAGCAAAGAAAAAAACGTTTGGAACGAAGATATGCTATGAATTTGTGAGCGAAAAAGACCAGATTGGAACCGCGATAACCCAGCAAACACGAGATGTGTTAGGTGCGCCCGGAGATCCAACCGATGGCGTGGTATCTGCAATAATATCAATAGATTGATATCTGATATGTAAAAAATGATTGACAGAATTGTGCAAACGTAATATATTTAAGTATAGAAAAAAATATTAAATTTATGATTTTTCTATACTTCGGCGCATCAATTTGCGCTGATTTGTTTAAAGTTTACAGTCTATTAAGTAATTAAGAGAACGGTTATATATCACCGTATATTTTGTCTAATTATGAATAAAGTATCTAACACCGGTTTCACCTTAATGGAAATATTAGTTGTTGTATCCATTATAGCAATTATGGCAACGTTAGCGACAGTAAGTTGGCAGACAGTAACCACGCGTGGGAAAATCAGCNCTGCGTATGAAGAAATGCGGTTATTAGCTACCGCTGAGACGTGGGCGCATAATGATACAGGTGTATTCTGGAGGTTTAGCGACCTTGCTTCACCTGAATTGCCAGCAAAAGATGTCTATGCTGATTTTCTCGGCGGCGGAGTTCCGTTAGCTGACCCTCGCTTAGGTATAACAATTAGTTCTACAGCCTGGCACGGTCCATATCTTTCGCCGCAGGTTGCGGAGAAGAAATTGTTTGAGGGTGATATAGTCGTTGATGCTTGGGGCAATGAACATCCGATTACAGCATGGCAGATTCTACCGGTTTTTAAAAAAGGTGACCCGTGTGATAGTTGGGGGAACCCATATCGCCTTGTTTTACTTAAAAGCGACTCTACTTCGTCCTATACAGTCAATTCAACAGGACTGTTTATTATCAATCCTACTGATATTCCGACAACAGCAATGATAATTAGTAACGGACCAAACGGTTGGCCAGAATATGTTATTGAAGAAGCTGGACAAACGTATCGATTTAAACAATTAACGTTATCAGATATTACTACGGTAGGAAGCCCATATTATCGGCAGAGTCCGGCGAAACGACGTGTAGACGATTTAATTTATTTATTTTAACTCGACTTTTCTATTATAGAAACAATAAAGGTAAAATCTATGGTTTAATCACTGTAATCGCTTAAAAAGAGGGAGAAAATCGTTTATGGGGTTCATGACCAAATTTAATAATAATCACAATCGGTATGGGTTCACTGCCGCTGAGATTGTGACCGTCGTAGCGATAGTTGCGATTTTAGCGCTGATAGCAATTCCTATTTATTGGAAAAAAACCGAAGAAACAAAAATTACCGCTGCTCGCGATGAAATGCAGCAGATTGGAAAAGCAGAATCGCTAGCGTATGCGGAAACTGGCTATTTCGTTTTTCCGAGTAATTTAATGCAGGTTCCCCAATCGCCATACGCAACGGTAACTGTTTGGAGTTATGATACTTGGTTAGCTGCTGGACAATGGTCAAATTATTCTACCGGCTATTTTGTTAACGGTGACCCGATGCAACCGGTGCTAGCGAACGTTGGCGATGCATGGAAAGGACCATATTTGCAATATCAGAAGTTTGATACGACTCTGAATTTGCCGCTTGACCCATGGGGGAAACCCTATCGTGTTTATGGTTCGCAAGACACTGCATATAATATACCCGCCGGAGTGATTTGGAGTAGCGGACCGAATTATGTTTTTGAAAGTGATTCCACGGCACCGTGGGGACCGCCGGTCGGCGATGATATTATGTTGAAATTTTAAAATCCGAATAAATTGAATACGTGAGTTACGTGAATAAAAACGGAGGCTTCTTGTATGATGATATATCCAAAATATCAGCAGAAAGGATTTACGATTTTAGAAGTTTTAATAGCCGTTATTATAGTAGGCGTTCTGGTAGCGGTAGCTGTATCGCGATATACCCAGCGGTCAGATGAAGCAAAATATGCCACCGCTCGGTCAGAAATGATGCAACTGGTTAAAGCAGAACAAGCGGTTGAACTGGATACCGGTTATTATGTGAGTTTACGTGTATTAAATGATGTTCATAGCACGATACCGTCAAATAATACGATGGGATGGATTGAATATGCAATAGAATATGAATATGGTTATGCAATCGAAACGTCAGGAGCGTATTCGTTAACGAAAACGAATGCGAATTTAGCTGGTGAATGGCAAGGTCCTTATATCCAGTTTAAACAGAAAGGACCGAAATCGAATCTGCTAGGGGTATATACCAATGATAATACTCCTGAAGAAACCATGCCACTGTCGGAAACAAAATATGGTATTCCCCTTGACCCTTGGGGGAGTCCATATCGTTTATTTGGTCCTGATAATGTCGCTCGGGATAATCGATACCCATTCAATTATGGAGTAAAAGAGGTAGACCCGCCGTTAACCGGTGCTTTAGATCGGTTCGCTATTTTGAGTTATGGAAAAAATACAACGTTAGATTTTAATCCGTTAACCGGATATCTTGGTGATGATATTATCGTCTATTTCTAAAAATATATGATTACACAGATTAAAAAAATCCGATTCCACAGATTTGTTAACAATATAACATTATATGGTAAGTATGGGTTTACGTTTATTGAAGTACTAGCGACAGTCGTCGTGGTTGGAATCATTACCGTTATTGCGTTTTCGGTATATCAGGGAAAACGAGATGAAGCGAAAAAAACCGCGGCGTATGCCGAAATGCGGCAAATAGCTGAAGCGGAAAAAATGGTTGAAATGTACTATGGTTATTTTGTTCCATTGAGTGTATTAAATGATGTGCCGGGATATCAATCGGATTATCCGGCGGTTAACGATCCGGATTGTATTGGGAACCGGCCATTTAACGATGGTGGTGGGTATTATGTCATTGCATCTGATACAACTGCATTAAGTGGACAGGAGCCCGAGTATGCTAGTCCAGTAAGACGAATTCGAGATATGTTAAAAGGAGATGCACAGAAATGGAAGGGTCCGTTTGTGAATTATCAGCGACAGGTTCCACTCTACGATTTATCCACAGGAGGAATGCCGATAGATCCTTGGGGTGGAACATATCGGCTTGTGGCATATAGTGTGACAAAACAAAATCATCGTGAATTTGATTATCGCGGGGTTCAGATTATCCTTAGTTATAGTGTTGCCACCATAGAACAATTTGCTATCGTTTGTACGGGCAAAGATGGTTGGATTAATACCGGAGATGACCTGGTATATGAGTTTAAATAGTACGAAGCTTCAGTATTTTGTGTATAGAAAGGAGGGGAATAATTTATATGCAAAAAGGTATAACCTTAGCCGAATTGGTTATCGTCTTACTAATTATTGGGATATTAGCAGCAGTTATTCTGCCGGTTATCACCGCTAAAACTACCGAAGCACGGTATACCCAAGCGATAGCCGACCTCGATGCGATAAAAACCGCTATCGCCTCATATCAAAGCGATGTCGGAATGTATCCGCCATCAGATCCATCGTTTGACGGCTGTGCTTTAATGCGGAAGGCATTAGTTGTTGGTTTAGCGCCCGGGAATCCGTTGTGGAAAGGACCGTATTTGGATATGAAGCTGGAGCGAACGGATTCGAACGGGAATATTTTAGACCCGTGGAATAATCCGTATATTTATGTTGCATATTCCGACTATACCGTAGCGCCGGGAACAGAAGCGACTTATGGACCTGATACCGGCGGATATTTCAATCCAAACACCTATCAAATATTCTCGATGGGTATGAACGGGAGCACGGATACAACGTTAAGTGCGGATAGTGCTTATGGCAGACGCGGCACCGATGCCGACGATATCAATAATTGGTATGGCGACGAACGCAAACGGCATTAGTCTTTATCAATAGCACAACGTCCTGGCAAAAAAATCTATACCAGCTGAATTGATGAATGGGTGAATGGGTATAATTTTTTCCCATTCTCCCATTCATTGTATTGCCAAGGTGATATTGGTTATAAGTCGTGCTGTATTTGTTATATTCGGTGAAAGGTAGAACAGATAAAAAGAGTGGTCTTTTATGCAGAGATTACAATCAAGGGTTGTTCTATTAAAACCAATAAAAATGTTAGCTAACACAAGGAAACGTAGTTCTCCAAAAAGGAATTTCGAGATAAAAAAACACGTTCAATTATCAGGATTTACTGTCGTGGAAATGCTAGTAGTGCTGCTCGTAATTAGCATACTAGCCTTAGCAATAGTGATGGTAGTAAATGGGAAAATCACGGATGCGAAATATTCGCAAGCGATAGCTGATTTAGATGCACTCCGTTCAGCCATAACCTTATATCAGATTGATTTAGGAAACTTTCCGCCATCAACCTGTTCTGCAGATTCGATATATCGATATGGTAATGCGGTTTTATTAAAAGCGTTGACCGTAAGTATGAGCGGAAATGCGGCAACCGCTTCACCGTTATGGCGTGGACCATACTTGGATATTAAAAAAATGCGACTCTCCGCAGATGAAAAACTTATTCTCGATCCTTGGGAGAACCCGTATAGTTATATTGTTTATACTGATTATTCAACCGCACAAGATTGGATGTCAAGCACCTCTAGTAATACTTATTTCGGAACGTTCAATTCGAACGGTATCGATACCTATGAAAATCCATTAACCTACCAGTTATTTTCGATGGGAAAAAATGGTTTTACAAAAGAAACTACTGCAGGCCCGGTGGCGAACACCAGTTGCGGCGGAAAAGATAGCGATGATATTAATAACTGGTACGGCGATGAACGAAACCATTAGTTAACCGCTAAATTTCAACTAGAATCACTGGTTGCTTCTTATTGCCAGTTCCCGTTTATTCGTTAATTCTAAAACAACTCCTATTTTGCATTCGGACTGAGTTATGGACAACAGTCCGATTCTATTGAAAAAGCTTATTTTTATTTCCCTTATCGAAAGTTAGTGGCGAGTCAGTGCAAGGAAGTGAGTAACCCTGAATACTGCGCGCGCAAAGTTGTATATACAAAACGAAGAACTTCTATAGCAAAATTTGGATTCAACGCTTATTTCTGATTAAGTATTTGTTTTAGGAATCTGCCGGTATAAGATTGCGGTACTGCTGCTACTTCTTCAGGTGTGCCGATAGCTACAACCTGTCCGCCAGCATCACCTCCCTCTGGACCGAGGTCAATCAGATAATCAGCTGTCTTGATAACATCAAGATTATGTTCGATTACCATAACCGTATTACCTGCATTAACCAGACGATTCAAGACATCGAGTAATTTTTGCACATCAGCAAAATGGAGTCCTGTTGTCGGTTCATCGAGGATATATACCGTTTTCCCTGTTGACCGTTTGGTTAATTCGGCAGCAAGTTTAACCCGTTGCGCTTCACCACCGGAAAGCGTCGTAGCACTTTGCCCGAGCTGAATATACCCAAGCCCAACGTCAAATAAGGTTTGCAACTGCCGTTTAATTCCCGGAATATTCGCAAAAAAATCTAGCGCATCTTCAACGGTCATCTCTAACACTTCAGCAATATTTTTCCCTTTATACCGAATAGATAACGTTTCTTGATTAAATCGCTTCCCGCGGCATACTTCACATTGAACATATACATCCGGTAAGAAATGCATCTCGATTTGGAGCATTCCATCACCAGAACAATTATCGCACCGCCCCCCTTTGACGTTAAAACTAAATCGTCCAGGTTTATATCCGCGAACGCGCGATTCCGGTACTTGGGCAAAAAGAGCTCGGATATCCGACCAAACTCCAACGTAAGTTGCAGGATTCGACCGTGGAGTTCGTCCAATCGGCGATTGGTCAACATTGATTACTTTATCAATATGTTCCAATCCGAGTATACGGTCAAACGAACCGGGTTTTTCCCGTGCTTGATAAAAATGTTGCGCTAATGCTCGATAGAGAATATCGTTTAGCAAGGTACTTTTTCCAGAACCAGATACCCCCGTGATACAGATAAATACTCCAAGCGGAAATTTAACATTAATCTTTTTCAGATTATTCGCGCGAGCGCCGATAATTTCTAAATACTTATCTGACCCGCGACGTCGTGTTTTGGGAATAGGAACACTTAATTTACGCGAAAGATATTTGCCGGTAACCGAATTCCGCGTCTGCATAATTTTCTCTGGGGGACCCGATGCAACGATATATCCGCCATGTTTTCCAGCACCCGGTCCTAAATCTACAACCCAATCCGCGGTTCGAATTGTTTCTTCATCATGTTCAACTACGATAACTGTATTTCCAAGGTCACGAAGTGAACATAGGGTCGAAAGTAGTCGCCGATTGTCTCGCTGATGCAGTCCAATACTTGGTTCGTCAAGAATGTAGAGTACCCCGACTAATTGTGAGCCGATCTGTGTTGCCAATCGAATTCGCTGCGCTTCACCGCCAGCAAGCGATGCTGCAGAGCGATTGAGCGTAAGATAGTCTAACCCGACATCTACGAGAAATCCGAGCCGGCTCTTAATTTCTTTCAAAATTCGCGCCGCTATCTGTTGTTCTTTTTCCGGTAAGGAAAGCTGCGTAAAAAAAGATAACGCGGATTTAACTGAAAGAGAACAGAGGTCCATAATTGAATAGTTACTGATTTTAACCGCAAGGATTTCCGGTTTCAATCGTTGTCCTTTACAGACAGGACATGGCTGTTCTGCCATAAATCGGAATATCTCGTGTCGGATATATTCCGATTCCGTTTCTTGAAATCGGCGTTCTAGATGCGGGATAACTCCTTCAAACTCGTTCTCCCAGAATCGTTTCCCCGGATGACGCACATAGTTATCGCCATCTTTCCCATAGAGAATAATTTTCTTTTCCCGGTCAGATAATGTTCGAAACGGTGCATTGAGATTAATATTATATTCTTGTGCGATATCTTCGAGGATACGATAGTAATATCCACCGAGTCCCGTGTTTCCGGAAGAATAATATGCGGCAATATGACTCCACGGAACAATTGCTCCTTCACGGATAGATTTATTCTGGTCAGGAACAATGAGTTCGGGGTCAAGATTCGTGCTGGTTCCGAGTCCGTGACATGCAGGACAAGCGCCATGTGGGCTGTTGAAAGAAAACATGCGCGGCTCAAGTTCCGGGAAGCTTATTCCACAATCGAGACACGCTAAATGTTCAGAATATATCAATAGAGGATGAGAGAAAACTGTTTCATCTTTTTGTTCATTCGCCTTTTCATTCTTGATGATTTGAATATAGACGATTCCGTTCCCGAGTTTCAGTGCAGTCTCGATTGAATCAGCAACTCGCTTTCGATAGTTCATTCCTACGTCAGAAGATCTACCCTCTAACATTTTGCCTTGAGATGGTTGGCGTTCGGTTTGTTGCTCCGCAGGAGAAACGAGTCGATCAACTACCACTTCAATATCATGTTTTTTAAATTTATCAAGGTCAATAGATTCATGAACATCTCGAATCTGCCCATCAACGCGAACCCGAACAAAACCCTGCCGACGAACATCGTCGAATAGTTTTTTATATTCTCCTTTGCGTCCACGAATTAATGGCGCAAGAATAATAAATTTTGTTTCTGCGGGGAATGAAAGGATATTTTCAATAATCTGTTCAGCAGATTGTCGGGATATCGGTTTTCCGCAGGAGGGACAATGGGGTTTTCCGATTCGCGCATATAATAACCGGAGATAATCGTATATCTCGGTTACAGTTCCAACGGTTGACCGCGGATTCTTACTAACCGATTTCTGCTCAATACTAATTGCCGGAGATAATCCTTCAATAAACTCAACTTCAGGTTTATCCATCTGTTCAAGAAATTGTCGAGCATATGCCGAAAGAGATTCTACATATCGGCGTTGTCCTTCCGCATAGATGGTATCGAAAGCCAACGATGATTTTCCGGAACCTGAAATGCCGGTAATAACAATCAGTTTGTTTCGCGGCAGAACCAGGTCAATATTTTTCAGATTATGTTCCCGCGCTCCTTTTATGATAATTTTATCTTTCATCATACTTATATATAGAATTAATGTTTTCCGACTATTTATCAGCAAAAAAATAACCACAAAAGCACGAATGTTACATTACATCAAGATAATAAATCCTTGTTTTGTTCGTGAATTTGTGGTTCAGATAGCGCTAGCTTGCGACGAAAACAACATACAATGCATAACCTACGGTCAGGATTAAGTCAGATAAGCTCGATGCTATCAGGATGAATGAGAAACTCGGATTATTTATTTAATCGCATTGACGATATTAAACAATGGGAGATAGAGAGCAACGACGATAAACCCGATGATAATTCCAAGTCCGACAATGAGTAACGGTTCAATCAGTGAGGTAAGTCCTTTAACGGTATCATCCACTTCGCGTTCGTATGATTCAGCAACTTTATTCAGCATAGTGTCCAGTGCTCCGGTCTCTTCACCAACCGCAATCATATGCACTACTAACGGCGGAAATACCGGAAACTTCGATAGCGGTTCGTGGATAGTTTCACCTTCACGAATTGAATCGTGTACCTGTTGCATTGCCCGTGCGATCACTTCGTTTCCTGAAGTTTCGCGGACGATTTCGAGCGCTTGCAGAATTGGAACCCCGCTGGTGATAAGCGTTGCTAGGGTTGCGGCAAACCGAGCGATAGCAATCTTATTGATTAACTGACCAAACACTGGTAGTTTCAATTTCGCAGAATCAATATAAAATTTCCCGGTTGAAGTTTTATTTGTATACCGATATGCGATGATTAAGCCGATAATACATGAGAAAAATATGGCTGCACGAACCGGTTCAGTCAACGTTTTGCTAGCTTCAATTAAAAGCATCGTCGGTAACGGGAGTTCTGCGCCAAGCTCTGCATAAATCGCGACGAATCGGGGTATAATCCCAACTAGGATGAAAGTAATAATGATCGTGGCTACAACCATAACCATAACCGGATACATCATTGCAGACCGAATTTTACTTTTGAGTGCCTGCGCATTTTCCAAAAATGTTGCAATTCGTTCCAGAACTACTTCCAACACACCACCGATTTCACCTGCTTTCACCATATTAACATACAGTTTCGAGAACACCTTTGGGAACTGCGCTAAACCTTCCGATAAATTTCCGCCCGCCTCAATTCCTTTGGCTAGTTGAACAATGATTTTTTTCAGATTTGCGGATTCAACCTGTTCTTCCAGAATGTTCAGACTACGCAATAACGGGAGACCAGCTTCGATTAACGTAGCTAATTGCCGAGTAAACGTAGAAATATGTTTCGATTTAATCCGACCAAAAATAATTTTTAATACCGGCAGTGTACCAAGGTCTAACTGAGTAACTTTCGTTTTAATTCGGGTTACTTTCGTCGGAAAATAACCCATACCGCGCAATCGTTCAATGATTATGTCTTCCGATTCCGCTTCGATTGAACCTTTAACCGTTTTTCCGGCTTTATCCAGCGCTTCGTAATTAAATTTTGCCATACGTAAAATCCTGATTACACCGATTTGTAAATCAATTACACCTCTTAAATAAATCTGTGTAATCTATTTGTAATCTGTGTAATCATTATTTAGTCTTCCTTGCTTCTTCTCCCGCAGCAGTTATTTCATGCTGCGGTTGGACTTTTTGTCCCGCTTCCCTGTCCGATTCAGATATCGTAGATATTGTCGATACTCGCGGTGCTGTTTCCGGAGGAATGTAGTCACCGACTGCTTCCGGTATTCCTATTTCGACCCCATAGGTTACGCGGAGCACTTCATCCATCGTGGTTATTCCCGCGAGTACTTTCTGCCAACCATCTTCCCGCATAGTTTGCATACCATTTTTTCTCGCTGCACGGGCAATATGCATCGTTGATGCTCGTTCTAGAATCAAGTCGCGAATTTCATCGTTTACCTCTAACAATTCAAAGATTCCAATTCGACCTTTATATCCGGTATAATTACAATCTTCACAGCCACGACCGTGATAGAAAGGAATCCCAGCAACATCAGCCGGATCGATCCCCATTTCTTTAAATAGAGAAGCTTCCGGAGTATATTCGCTGCGGCAAGCAGGACAAATGGTTCGAATCAATCGCTGGGCGACAACCGCTTCCAGCGTTGAAGAAATCAAGAATGGTTCAATATCCATATCAATCAATCGGGTAATCGTTGAAGCGGCATCGTTCGTATGTAAGGTTGAAAGCACCAAATGACCGGTTAACGATGCTTGAATAGCAATTTGTGCTGTTTCCAAATCACGGATTTCACCGACCATGATGACATCTGGGTCTTGCCGAAGAATTGACCGCAAACATCGCGCGAAGGTTAATCCGATATTTTCATTAATATTTACCTGAACAACTCCTTCAAGTTCATATTCAACCGGGTCTTCCGTTGTAATAACTTTCAATTCAGGAGTATAAATTTCATTTAATGCTGAGTATAACGTCGTGGTTTTTCCACATCCAGTTGGACCGGTGACTAACAAAATCCCATTTGGTTTATCGATAATCACTTTTAGTTTTTCGTGTACTTCCGGGAGCAACCCAATTTGTTCCAACCCCATCATCATCATTGATTTATCTAGAATACGCATCACGATACTTTCGCCCCAGACAGTTGGAATCGTCGATACACGAAGGTCTATTTGCCGACCAGCAAGGTTGAGCTTGATTCTACCATCTTGCGGCATGCGCCGTTCTGCGATATCCATTCCCGCCATAACTTTGAGTCGGGAACAGACCCCGAGCTGAAGATGTTTCGGTGGGGGTGGTAGCTCGTGGAGCACGCCATCAACCCGATACCTGACTCGAAACGAGTCCGAAAATGGTTCTACATGCAAATCGCTCGCACGGTCCTTAATCGCTTGTAAAAGCAATAGGTTAACCAATCGGATAACCGGTTCTTCATGGGCTATTGCTTCCAAATCAGTTAAATCTATCTGCGTCGTATCCGGTCGAATATCGCGCATCTCTTCTGTCTGCTGTTGCATTAATTCGACTACTTTCTCAATCGTTTCTTCGCCGATGCCATAATACATATTAATCGCATCGTTTATATCTTCTTCAGTAGCAATTGCTCCTTGTACCGGTTTATCCAGCAACAGTCGCAAATCATCTAAAATTTTCACGTTTAATGGGTCTGAAAGCGCTACTAGCACCGTTCCATTTTCCTGTTTCAGCGGGAAGATTTTATAGGTTTTCGCAACCGTTAATGGGATTTCCTTCAATAATTCCATATCAATCGGATAATTACCAATCTCGACGAACGGCATACCGGTCTGTTCGGATAACAACTTCAACATTTCTTCTTCAGTTGGAGCGAAAGCTTCAGTTGCGTATGCACTTGTTGCTGTAGTTAACGATTGCGCTTGTTCTTCAGCTGGAGTTAATACGATTGGTTTGAAAACATTATCCGCTTCTTCTTCCGGTTTAACCACCGGGTTATTTTTCGGGAGATTAGTTGGTGGCGTATTTGGTGATGTTGCCATAACGTACTGTAAATGCGAATATCGAAATCCGAAATAAATACGAACTAAATCAACTCATTTTGTTTCGATATTCGATATTCGGATATCGAATTTGCCTCTTATAATAGTTTCGTTCGTAAATCTTCTGGGTCCTGTGCGCGTTCCAACGCTACTTCTGCAGTAATTTCACCTTTCTGATATAACTCCAATAGGAACTGGTCCATACTTTTCATACCTAACTTTTGTCCAGTTTGAATTGAAGATAAAATTCGGTTTGTTTTCCGTTCTCGAATCAAGTTGGCTATTGCTGGCGTACAAATCATAATCTCGTATGCCGCAATACGACCTCGACCGCTTGCTCGGGGTAATAGCTGTTGACTAATCGCCGCAACTAGCGATACCGATAACTGCATCCGAATTTGTTCCTGTTGATTCATGGGGAACGCATCGATAATTCGTTCAACCGTTTGCGCCGCAGAAATCGTATGCAATGTTGCAAAAACTAAATGGCCAGTTTCCGCAGCGGTAATCGCTGCTTCCATGGTTTCCAAATCCCGCATTTCACCGACCAGAATAACATCCGGGTCTTGTCGTAACGCATGTTTTAACGCTGCTGCGAACGACGGTGTATCTACGCCCAATTCCCGATGGGTTACGATACCTTTTTTATGCGGATGATAATATTCAATCGGGTCTTCAATGGTGATAATATGCGCATCGCGATTTTCATTAATCCAATCAATCATCGTCGCTAACGTCGTGGTTTTTCCGGACCCAGTCGGACCCACGACCAGAATTAGCCCACGGGGTCTGCAGAGTAATTCTTTAATAAACGCTGCTGGTAACCCGAGTTGTTCAAAAGTGAGAATTTTATAAGGAATCAACCGTAACGCAATACCAATTTCACCGCGGGTTCGGAACGCGGATACACGGAATCGTGCAATATCTAAAAATGCATAGCCGAAATCCGCACAACCTGATTCGATTATTGCTTGCTGATGTCGCGGTGGCGTGATTTCTTCCATAAGTCGTTCCGTATCCGCTGGGGTTAATACTTGGTTTCCAATCAGTTCGAGTCGTCCATCGAGTCGCATCGTTGGCGGTTTTCCAACGGCGATATGTAAATCAGATGCATTGTTCTCAACAATGAGCTGTAATAATTCATGCATCGTAACTTTTTGTCCAGCCATATTTCCAACTCCAGTAGAAATTCGAATATCGAAATCGCAAATCCGCAAAAAAGAAATATTCTCCGGTTTGTTACTCCATGATAATCTTAGCGCACTCCGCGATTTCCGCGGTGACATCCTGATTGTATTTCGATATTCGATATGAAAATTTCAGATTTGCTTTTATGCGATATCAGTTGCGGTAATCCGCATAACTTCTTGCGGGGTTGTTTGTCCGAGGAGAACTTTTTTCATACCATCTTCTCGCAGGGTTCGCATCCCGTATTTTTGTGCAACCTTTTTTATCGTATTTGATGCTGTTCGCTCCAACACGAGTTGTCGAATCTCCTCGTTTAATACCATTATTTCATGAATCGCCGTCCGTCCTTTATATCCGGAATAGTTACATTTTTCACAGCCACGACCACGATATAATACTAAATCATCGCGCTGCTCCGGTGGCGGATTTACCAGTTTTATGGTTTCCGCATCCGGTTTATACGGTTCTTTACACGAGTTACAAATTTTCCGAATTAACCGTTGGGCAACCACCGCTTGTAAACTTGACGCAACCAAGAATGGTTTAATTCCCATATCAATTAATCGGGTAGTTGCGCTTGGTGCATCGTTGGTATGTAAGGTGCTAAATACTAAATGTCCGGTTAACGCAGCGCGAATCGCAATTTCTGCGGTTTCCGTATCCCGACATTCTCCAACCAGAATAACATCGGGTGATTGCCGCAACATATGTCGCAGTCCGACTGCAAACGTTAACCCGATATCAGTATTAACCTGCATCTGGTTAATTCCGTTAATTTGATATTCAACCGGGTCTTCTACCGTAATTAACTTTTTATCCACTGTATTAATTGACGATAATGCTGCGTAAAGGGTCGTGGTTTTTCCGGAACCTGTTGGTCCGGTTAGCAGTAAGATTCCATTCGGTTTACGAATCTGTTGTTGGAATATTTCGATATTATCGGGTAAAAAACCGACATCTTCTAGCCCAAGTAGAACTGTGCTCTGGTCTAAGAGACGCATGACGATACTCGGACCGTATAACGCCGGCAGCGCAGAAACACGCACATCTAAATTTTTCCCTTCGATATGCAGTTTAATCCGTCCATCTTGCGGGATTCGTTTTTCCGCTAAATCCATTCCGGAAAGAATCTTAATTCGGGAGATAATCGCGTTCTGCCATTGTTTCGGTGGCGGCGTCATTTCGTGCAAAACGCCATCGATTCGGAACCGAACCTTAACTCCACGCGCAAACGGTTCGATATGGATATCCGATGCGCGATCATGTACCGCTTGTTTGAATAATAAGTTAACCAGTTTAACTACCGGCGCTTCTTCCGCTAGTTTCTCTTCTGGTAATTCATAATCCGTCGTCATTTCGACCGATTTCCGCTCTTCTTCCGTAACTTTTTCTATCATCTGTTCGATGATATTCCCTTCATAATATTTCTTTATTGCCCGTTGAATCTGCTCTTCTTTCGCTAGTACGCCTTTTATATTACAGCCGAGCATAATTTTTAAATCATCGAATATCTGGACATTCAACGGGTCAGCCATCGCTACGGTAAGCGTATTATCCGCATATTCTATGGGGAAAATATGGTAAAACTTTGCGGTTTTTTCCGGCACGCGTTGAACCACATCCGGTGGAACCTGGATAAAATCCAAGTCTACAATTTTCATGCCCATTTTTTCCGCTATCGCAGAAAGGATTTGTTCCTCAGTAACCTCACCGGATTCGATTAACGTCTGCCGTAACGATTGCCCAAGTTCTTCAGAATGAGCTACCGCATCGGAAATCTTATCGGAAGAAACCAGCTGCGCTTCTTCCAATATTTTCACAAAGCTATCTTGTTTGGTTGCCATATTAAAATAAGATTTTGTCTTTGTTGCGGATATTCTTACAAAGTAAAAGTTTATCCCAATATTAGACGATTGTCAAGTGAGAAAAGTTTATTCAAGATCACTTTATCCCGCAGGGTATAATCTACTGCTATAATTTATATAAAACCCGAAGTCGCATTAGAAAGATAGTGGTGACAACTCGGTTTCCGATGAATGAATAGCCCCGAACGTAATTCAGAGAAAAATAACACCAAAAACCGTCAGGTTTAAATCCAAATTTTTGAGCGGTCAAGGTTGAACATCAAAACACAAGGTGTCTCCTCTGTTGCGAGGTTCGGGATATACGCCAACGATGGTACTTCTTGCTTTTATTCGAGGTATCAGTTATTATCATGCGGAGCTTGTGCCGGGTGCGAAAAACATTCCGCTAATATATGCCACCAATCGTATTCCTCAATATATACCAAGTCGAAGATACCAACGCCATTTGTTTTTTGCTGACACATCTGGACCGCCCGTTTGAACAGCTCTGGATTCCCTTTATAATCCAGAACATAGATGGTGCCGTAAACGTAATTCGCATCATTAACCGCTGTTGCAACCATTTCGCAGGCTCCCTCAACACAATTCCATTGTTCCCACGCTTGACTCATACTTGGTTCGGTGCGGCCTATAGGTCGTCCTTGTTTCGCGAGTAATTCCGATTTTGTTATTTCCTTATAATAACAGCCGGGACAGAAATAATCGAGTAGTTCTGCGTATCCGGTTTTGCGATACCGTGGCGATATCCAATCTTTTGTCCAATCTGCGTTCGGCTGATATGTCTGGCTCGCCCAGTTTACACCGACCTCATAATAACTCGGATACCACGAACCAGCATAGGTTCCCAGCGCAATTGACGGTTTAGTGCGGTTAACCAATCTGCGCACTTTCTTAAAAAACTCATAAATATTTTTCGCGCGCCAATAAATCCAATCCCGATAATATTTTCCTGGGGTACGAGTGGAATCAGAATTCAGGACATAGATATCTTCTGGCCAACGAGTTAGTTTTCTCCCGAGATATTGCTCAAATCGCTTGCGTGAAAAATCAGAAAAATCAGCGTTAATACCATTATATCGCACACGGTCAAGTATCAATCCATCAATATCATACTTCAGCAGGATTTCTTGAATTATATCCAGTTCATATTGTTGCACTTCAGGAAGTATCGGATTGACCATCGCCGCATAACCGGCTGGACTAGCTGTTATCGGAACCAACCCTTGCGACGTATAGATGGTGCTCTGCCATTCAGGATGAGATGCATATACCGGTCCAATCTTAAACAATTTATGTCCTTCACAAAAGACATTCAAACCCGCATGGACTTTCAATCCACGCCGATGTCCTTCTTCAATCACAGTTTGCAATAAATCATAATCTGCAGGATACGGTTTCCCTTTCCATTCAGTTAATCGTGGTGCAATTTCGCTACGGTAAAGAACACACCCGCTCAATGGTTTAACATCAACCACAATCGTATTAATTTTAACGGTTGTACATTTATCGAGAATCCGAATTACTCCTTCCCGGGTTTTTAAGGTTTCCAAGTTTGCTGTTGCATCGAACCATAGTATTCGCCCTTCTTTACCCTGCTGTTTAGCTATGTCGAATTTCGTAACGGTTTTTCGACCCTGGGAGTTTTCAAGAATAGAATTCATTACTAGCGGACGAATCCCCAGCGCCATGCCCGCAAGCAGAAGATAATGTACTATTATACAAATCGGGAATAAATAGTGTTTATTCATCAGACTTGCCATACGTTGGTTTTTTAGCAGAAACACCTGTATATCTACCAAATAAAATTTTATCACGATTTGGGCTGGTGCCGCTAGAAAATGAGCATACTTAAAGCATTACTCAAACTTCAGTTTGATTGTTTCGCTGAAAGCAAACTAGATTTTTGCATGGTTTGCTCGATAACCATCACTGTTCTAATTTCTAATGAAATAAATAGGGATATTGTTATGAGTACTTGAGCAAACTCCAGCGTTCGGGGTTTGCTTTGGTGCTTTAATATACTCTGCCAAAACAAAATAATAACATAACCTATAGAATAAAAACGGAAGCAGTAAATTACAAGAATGACAACCGCTGATTGTTGACCTATATTAAACTCTATTTGAAAGACGCAAAAAAGTGGTTATTTACTTGACAAAATCACCAAGAATACCTATTATTAGTTTATAAATTTAGACTTGATTTTAATCTGGGTTTGTCGAAAAAGACCGGTTGAAATAATATCGCTGTTCGCTAACTAACCAAAATGTTGCATGAGAACCACGGCATAGAATCCAGTCCGATTCTAGTCATGCAGCGTATTCGTATTCTCCTATCGCAAGATGGGGACAAGTCGGTGCAAGGTAGGTGAGTGGCTTCGCACTTAAACTCGGGATAAGCTAGTGAGCACTACCGCATGTTGGTATTGAGTTCTAATCTAATTATGTTAAGAAGGGAGGGGAAATATATATGTATAAAATAATCGGGGTTGTTTTAATTGGACTATGCTGGTTATGCAGTTCGGTTATCGCGATCGAGTTCATCTTTTCTCCAGAAGAAGGATTCACACTTAGCGCACATCGGTTCCAGAAATATGATGTTATTTCTACGGACGGCGCAGGAAATTATACTGCACTAGTTGCATCGTTATCCGCTGTCTTACCGAAAAATGTTAGCATTGATGCTTTGCAATATTATGGGCCGAATAATTTGATTTTTTCGATTGGCGAAGATGCAGTCATTCAGGGAAATCTCTTGTATAAACGCGATTTACTCCAATGGAACGGTTCTACGGTCCTGTTAATTTGGGATGGAGACATTCTTCCTGCCCAGGTTAATCTCGATGCGGTTGATGTGATTTCGTTAAGTCCGTTAGAGTTTTCGTTTTCGCTTGCGGAATCCGCAACGCTCCCCGGAGTTGGTTTAGTGCATAAGAGCGATATGGTTCACTATCTTGCTGGCAGCGGGTTTACCGGGAAAGATTTCGATGCGCTCGCGCGCGGTATTCCAGCGCAAGCGAATCTGGATGCAGTTATGCGGATTTCTAGCACGCAATGGGCATTATCATTTGATGCGGAAAGTTTGCTGCCCGCAGGAAGCGGTACTCGGTTTAGCAAATCGGATTTAGTTGCTTATAACCCGACGAGTTATGTTTTTAATACCACGCCGCTGTTTAGTGCACGAGCGAATAATCTTCCAGCACAGGTTAATATCAATGCGATATCGAATGCAATATACATTCCGCCATATTTAAATCATCACGGTTCGTTTACCACGGCTAGCGATACCACCCAATGGCTATTCGAACCGTATGGCGATGCGGTGCCGCCGGGTCCGGGTGCAGGTAGTCTCACCTGGGAGAACAATTATTCCGGACAGACTGGTGTTCTGCGGTTATCCCAGACCCCGGGTCAGAAAGGAAAGTTAACCCAAGTATTCAGTGTACCGAGTTCCGGCTGGTATACCGCTTCAGCGTTAGTGGCAACGGATGTCGCTGACCCGACCAAACAGCAGAAAGTATATCTCTATCTGCAGGAGTTAATGAGTGATACCACGATTATTGCTACTAGCAATACGATAATTCAGCCGGGGAAAGGTGGGTTTGCTGGTACTGGAATATGGCGGCAGATAAAAACCTCGTTTTATGCGACGGCGACGTTATTGAGTGTCCAGCTGGTTGGAATCAATCCGCCAGCAACCGGATTAACGAGTAATTTATATCTAGATGAAGTATGGGTCGTTGCTGGTGCACCGCAACCGACCGGAACGGTTACCTTAACCAACGCAGGGTTTACTTCCGACATTAGTGGATGGTTAGTAGAACCGTATGGTGATGCGAATCCTACTCCGGGCGCTGGTTCGTGGAGCTGGTTAAGCAATCTGGATGGACGAACCGGAATACTATCCGGATATCAATCCGCTGGACAGAAAGGAAAATTGACCCAAGCAGTTGATTTCCCGCATGGAACGAACGATGTCATCGGGTCGCTCTGGGTATATAGTGGCGCTGGAACAATTAACGATACCCAGAAAGTGTATCTCTACATCTATAGTCTCAATACGACCAGTGGGAGTGTTATTATCGAAAGCGGGAACGCGATTCTGCAACCAGGTAAATGGGCACAAGGAGTATGGCGTGAACTGAAATTCGGGTATAAACCGTTAACCGGATATCATTCGGTACAGATTGTTGGTATCAATCGCCCAGGGAAACCGACCCTATTTATCTATGTTGATTCGGTTGATGTTAAACAAGACTAAACGAAGGACGAATAAAATATTGAAGCTAGACAAACAAGATTTTGGATTAATTTTTATTTGTCCTTCAATTCTAAATTCTATGGTGCTTGATACTTCTTAAAAGGAGGGTAGTACCGTATGAAACCGAAACTAACACTTATCACTTTATTGGTGCTGTTCACTAATAGTTCATACGCTGCTGGGCTCATTGATATTTCCTACTCGCCATATACGATATCGAAGCCGGGGTCGTATATCGTAGTTGCGGATTTATATACCCCGCAGAATTTGAACTGTATTACCGTTGCGACCAGCGATGTTACTATCGAC